>QKIM01000528.1 GCA_003249585.1 Deltaproteobacteria bacterium | reverse complement strand
AACGGCACCCGGCTGGACGGCCGCCGGCTCGCCCCGGGGGAGTGGACGCCATTGGGGGTTGACCAGGAGCTGACCCTCGGGGATAATCGCTTCATACTGAAGGAGAAGTGAGATGGACAAGAAAATGGTGCTGTGCGACCGGGGTCATTACTACGACGCCTCCCAGACGGGAAGCTGTCCCGTATGCAGGAATTCCAAACCCGTCCCGGAGACACGGCCGGCTTCCCAACCGGCGGAGAGCGGCATGTACAAAGCCGTCAGCCGGACCCGGGCGGACAGCGCCACCATCCCCGTAGGGGGTGACCGGGACCGGCAGACCCCCGTGGTGGGGTGGCTCGTCACCATCTCCGGCCCCTCCAGAGGAAAGGATTATCGTCTCTTCAACGGCTTCAACACCATCGGCCGCTCCATCGCCAACAAGGTCCAGATCGCCGGCGACGAGTCCATCTCCCGGGAAAAGCAGGCGGCCATCATCTTCGACCACAAGAACGTCAAATACTACATCCAGCACGGTGGCGGTCAGAACCTCTCCTATGTGAACCGGGCGCCGGTGCTGACGCCCACGGAGATCAAGAAGGGCGACCACATCACCATCGGCAACACGGAATTCATCTTCATCCCCTTTTGTGACGACTCCTTCTCCTGGCAGGAGAGCGAGGAATGAAGCTCAGCGGATACAAGGTGTTCCTCGAGAACGAGCACGATCAGGGGACCCGGGAACTCCAGGAGGACTACTTCTCCTTCTCCATCCCCCGTGAGCCCGAGGGAGAGGGCCCCCTGGGGCTCATCCTCGCCGACGGCATGGGCGGTCTCACCGACGGGGCGACCACCTCCGTGGTGGTGGTGGACACCTTCTGCGAGGGGATCCGGAGCGGAGAACCCTTGGAGCAGTGCGCCCGGCGATCCCACGAGGCCATCCGCGCGCTGGCCGATGCCACGGGCGAGATGGGCTCGACGGTGGTCTCCGTGACCCTCGCCCCCGATGGCACGGGTAACTGGCTCTCCGTGGGGGACTCCACCATCTACCTCTTCCGAAACGGCGATCTCCACCAGCTCAACCGCCACCATGTCCTGGGATCCCTCCTGGACGAGGCCGTCGCCGGGTTTCTCATCACGCCCGAGGAGGCCGGCGAACGGCAGCCGGAGCGGGACCACCTCATCTCCTACCTGGGAATGCCCGGTGCGCCTCTGGTGGAGGAGTGCCTCACCCTCCTGTGGCAGCCGGGGGACGTGTTCCTCCTGGCCAGTGACGGACTCACGGACATCCTCTCCCGAGAGGAGATCAGGGACATCCTCCGGAAGAGCCGTACGGGAGAGCTCTGCCGCGATCTCCTCGACGCCGTGAAGGCCACGGGACGACCCGAGTTCGACAACACCACCATCGTGGCCGCCTCCATCCTCCCGACGGCGCGCCTGGAGAAGGAACCTCCCCGGGGAAACCACCGGATGACCCTGGCCCTGGTACTGCTGGTCCTGGCCCTGATCCTGGTCTTCCTCATCGGTCTCTCACTGGGGCTGAAGATCGGTCAGGATCGGGGGCGCCGTGCCTGTCCCGATCCTCCGCAGATCATGAAGAGGCAGGGACCATGATACCCAGGGGGACCTGCCACCACTGCTTCGAGACGGAGTGTACCTGCGTCGATGGGATCCACACGGAATTCTCCTACGCCAACCCCTCCTTCGCCCTCCCTCCGGGGACAGCCCTGGGGGATAGCTTCATTCTGGGTCCCATGGTGGCCCGGGGCGGCTTCGGGCTCATCTATCTCGCCTACCAGAGCAACCTGCGGCGGCGCGTGGCCGTGAAGGAGTATTTTCCGGGCAAGCTCTCGGAGCGCCACGAGCACCAGGTGGTCCCGCTACCGGGACGGGAGGAGAGCTTCGGAAAATACCGGGATCTCTTCTTCGATGAGGGTCCGACCCTCGGGAGCATCAACCACAAGAACGTGGTGGCCGTCTATGACTTCATCGCCGCCAACAACACGGGGTACCTGGTCATGGAGTACCTCACGGGGGCAACGGCGGACAAGCTCGTCTTCCCCGGCAACCTGGCCATCGCCACGGTCCTGGGCATCAGCCTGTCGGTGCTCAAGGGGCTCGGCGCCATCCACTCGGCGGGGTTCGTCTACCTCGATCTCAAGCCGCAGAACATCCTGGTCACAAAAAAAGGCACCATCAAGATCATCGATCTGGGCAACACCCGCAGGAACAATCACGATCGTGCGCTCTCACCCGTGGCCCACTCCCGCGGATACGCGGCCCCCGAGCAGCTCAAAGGCACGGTGCCCCTCACCGTGCAGGCCGACATCTATGGTTTCGGCGCCACCCTCTACACGCTGGTCACCGGCGCTCCACCCCCCACACCGGAGGAGCGCAGCAGCCTGAAAGAGACCGGGGAGGATCTGGCTGCCCTCTTCCCCCTCTCCTCGCCACCACCGGGCTTCGAACACATGACCATGATCATCCGCAAGTGCATGGCCCTCGATCCCATGGACCGCTACGAGGAGCTTGAGGAGATCCGGCAGGACATGGCCGGGATCATTCATGACCTCAAGCTCAAGGCCGTCACCGATCCCATGACCCTGGAGAGCACCCCCTCCATCCGAGAGGCCGAGAACAACCTCATCATCCTGGGTGCCGACTCCACCCAGCCAACGGTGCCCGGGCATTCCCGGTCGGGAATCCTCACCTCCGTGGTCCTCCTGATATCGGCCCTCGCCGCCCTTGGTGCCAACCAGCTCTGGGAAGGCTGGGCTCCCAAGCTCCTGCTGGTCTCCGTGCTCTCCCTCACCGCGCTCAAGCTCCTCCATGCCCTCTTGGGCCGTCCCCCAGCGCCCTGTGACACCGGAGGCTGGGTTCTCAAGGGCGTGAAGGGGGAATATGCCGGTTGTTATCTGGAGCTCGACCGCCCCGTGGTCCTGGGCCGCGACCCCGACCGATGCAACCTGGTCTTCTCCTCCCCCCACATCTCGCGGGTTCACGCCACCCTGGGCATGACCGAACAGGGGATCACCGTGACCGACAACGGGTCGAGCATGGGGGTCCGGATCAACCACGAGACTATCTCCAGGGGGAAACGGGTCGAGCTGCGTCACCAGGACCGACTTCAGTTGGGAGGACAGGTGTTCATCGTGCTCTCCCGCCGCCAGACACAGCTCTGACAAAGGAGAGCGCCCGATGCTCTGCACCCTGCTCACGGATTTCGGCCTCTCGGACAGCTACGTCGCCCAGATGAAGGGTGTCCTCTACTCGTCCTGCCCCGCCTGCACGGTGGTGGATGTGACCCACCTCATCGGGCCCGGGGACATCCAGGAGGGAGCGCACGTCCTGTGGCAGGCGGTGTCCGCCTTTCCCCCCGGGACCGTACACATTGCAGTGGTGGATCCCACCGTGGGGTCGTCCCGCCACCCCCTGGTGGTGGTTTTCGGGGACCAGCTGCTGGTCGGCCCGGACAACGGCCTCTTTACGCACTTTCTCACGGCGGGTGGACAGGCGCACATCCTGCGCGACCTGAGTCCCCGGACCCCCTGGGCCACCTTCCATGGACGGGATCTCTTCGCTCCCGCGGCGGCACGCCTGCTCACAGGGACACCGCTGGAGGAGCTCACCGCCGGCCCCGTACCTGATCCTGTCCTCCTGAGGTTTTCCGAGGTGCTGATCACGACCGCCGCCATCACGGGCTGCATCAGGTCCATCGACCGTTTCGGCAACGGGATCTCGGACATTCCCGTGGAGCTCGTGCAAAACATGGTGGTTGCATCTACCCAAATAGGGGATACTGTTGTAGAAGAGATTGGGCCGGGTCCTCCCATGGCGACCTTCGCATCGGTCCTCCCCGGTCGCGCTGCCCTGTGGCTGGGCAGCGGCGGCACCGTAGAGATAGGCGTCAACGCAGGCAACGGCTCGAAAGTCCTGGGGTTCTCTCGGGGCACCAGGCTGATCCTCCATCGTGGAGCACGAACATGACACGCATCCTCCTCACCCTCCTCGTCCTGACAACCGCGGGCTGCATCGCCCCCGAGGGGGACGGCGTGGTGGGCGGTGAGATCTTCATCATCGGCTGCAACGAGACCGACAACTACGGCGAGGAGCTCTACCCGGCCTACTTCGACCTGCAGGCCAACTTCTTCGTGGGGGAACCCGTCAAGGACGAGGCGGCTGTCCCCACGCAGCACCGGCTCGACATCCGCCTCCAAAAGGGCAGCAACACCATCGAGGACGCCGACTCCCTGTACATCCAGATCACCAGGGTCGCCCTGGCCGCCCGGCGCTTCGCCGCCTGGGAACCCCTCCCCGTGGGCATCGATCAGAACGCCAAGGCCAGCCTCTCCCTGTACCTCACCTGCCCGAGCTTCTTCGACGGACCCGAGGCCAATCCCACGGGTCCCGAGTACTGCCCCACCCTCACCCCCGAGCAGCAGCAGGAGCTGTGCGACGGAACGGTGTACGGCGAGATGGACCAGCTGCGCCTCCCCCACGAGCCCTTCTCCGAGGGGCAGTCCTGCCTCGTGCTCTGCCAGTTCGGGAGTGCCCAGCGGGGCGACACCATCGACGACGACTTCTCCATTGACTTCGGCGACGTGGTCTCCGGGGTCTATTTTTTCACTCTCAACAACCGGCGCATGGTCTATGACTCCGCGGAGATCTGCGATGACCAGATCGACAACGACGGTGACGGCATCATCGACGAGGACCTGTGCGACTACAGGACCACCGGCGGCTTCGTTCAAGGCAACTTCACCGTCAAACTGCGCCGCGCCAAAGCCATCCTCGCCTTCCCCTGACCCCAAGGACCCGCGTGAACGTCAACCTCTTCGATTACAGTCTCCCCCAGGAACTCATTGCCCAGGCCCCCAAGGTGCCCAGGGACACCTCCCGGCTCATGGTGCTGGAACGTGACGGCCTGATCCGTCATGAAACCTTCGCCCGCATCGTCGAGTACATCCCCGAGGGGGCCCTTCTGGTCTTCAACGACACGAAGGTCATCCCCGCCCGTCTGTTCACGAGCAAGACCACAGGCGGAAAGGTGGAGCTGCTCCTCACGCGCGGCTCGGGGAGCCGATGGCAGGCCATCTTCAAAGCCTCCAGACGCCCAAAGGAGGGGGACCTGCTCTTCATCGAGGGCGCGGACACCGAGCCCATTTTGGTCACCTCCCGCGGAGAAGGACGCGAGATCTCCCTGAAGCTCCCCGTGAACGGCGAACCCTGGGAGTTCCTGGAACGTTTTGGCCACATTCCGCTCCCGCCGTACATTGAGCGGCCCGACACCGCAGAGGACCGGGAGCGGTATCAGACGGTCTATGCGAAGTCTCCCGGCGCCGTCGCCGCGCCCACGGCGGGGCTGCATTTCACCCCCGACATCCTGGAGGCCCTCGACCGGCGCGGCGTCCGGACCGCCCACCTCACCCTCCATGTGGGGATCGGCACCTTCGCTCCCGTGAAGGTGGAGGACACCGACGACCACATCATGCACGAGGAGTGGTTTCACATCCCCGAGACCCTCACCGAGGCCATCGCGGCCCTCCCGCCCGAGGCCCCCGTCATCGCCGTGGGCACCACCACCCTGAGAGCCCTGGAGGGGGCCGCCACGGGACCCCGCCGTGTCACCGCGGGGGAGGGAGACACCGCCATCTTCATCACTCCGGGCTATCGTTTTCAGATCGTCGATGCCCTCATCACCAACTTCCACCTGCCACGCTCCACGCTGCTCATGCTGGTCAGCGCCCTGCGCGATCGCGATTCCATCATGGCCGCCTACGCCGAAGCCGTGGCACAGCGTTACCGTTTCTTCAGTTACGGCGACGCCATGTTCATACGATGACTCCCATCACCTTTACCGTCGAACATCAGTCCGGGAAGGCCCGCGCCGGCACCCTCATCACCGCTCACGGGACCATCCGGACTCCCATCTTCATGCCCGTAGGCACCTACGGGAGCGTCAAGAGCGTGGACCCGGACGACCTGAGGTCCCTGGGGACGCAGATCCTCCTGGCCAACACCTTCCACCTCCACGAGCGCCCAGGAGAGACCCTCATCGAGGGCATGGGCGGGCTGCACCGTTTCATGAACTGGGATGGTCCGATCCTGACGGACTCCGGCGGGTTCCAGGTCTTCTCCCTGGCGAAGCTCGCGAAGATCTCCGATGAGGGCGTCCATTTCCAGTCTCCCGTCAACGGCTCAAAACGGTTCTTCAACCCGGAGGTGGTCATGGGCATCCAGCGTGCGCTGGGGATCGACATCGCCATGGTCTTCGACCAGTGCCCTCCCGGGGACAGCGACCGTGAGACCGTGCAGCGCGCCATGGCCAGGACCACACGCTGGGCGACCCGCTGCAGAGCCTTCGAGATGAAGCCCCACCAGGCCCGCTTCGGCATCATCCAGGGCGGCGTCTATGAGGATCTCCGCCTCGAGCACCTCGAGGAGCTGCGTGCCCTGGACTTCGACGGATACGCCATCGGCGGGCTCAGCGTCGGAGAACCCATACCCGAGATGTACCGCATCCTCGAGGCCCTGGCACACCGTATGCCCGAGGCCAAACCACGCTATCTCATGGGGGTGGGGACTCCGCTGGACATTGTCACGGGCATCGGCTCGGGGGTGGACATGTTCGACTGCGTGATGCCCACGCGGAACGCCCGCAACGGCCAGCTCTTCACCGATGACGGGGTGGTGGTCATGACCAACGCCCGTCACCGTGACTCGGAGCGTCCCATAATGGAAGGATGCACCTGCGGCACCTGCCGTCGCGGATTCACGCGCGCCTATCTGCACCACCTCCTGAAAACCCGGGAGCTCCTGTATTACAGGCTGGCAACCATCCACAACCTGCACTATTATCTCGATCTCGTGTCGCGGGCACGGGCGGCCATCGCCGCAGGTACCTACGACTCCTTCGCTTCGGCGTACATCTCCCGGTATCGGTCCGGAGACAGGGCGACCAACTGATGGCACTGCCAGACAGCTATGTGTTCTATCAGACATACGTCGAAGAGCGTCTCGCGACCATCCTCGACGAGCTCCCCGTGGGAGAAGCGCTCCGCAGGGCGGCGGGGTATTCCCTCATGGCAGGTGGCAAGCGGATCCGCCCCGTTCTCCTCCTGACCATGTACTCCTCCCTGACCAAACGCCTCACCTGCTGCACCTGCCCCACGGCCAGCGACATGGACCACGTGGACCCCAACCCCCTGCACGCGGCCTGCGCCCTGGAGATGGTCCACACCTACTCGCTCATCCACGACGACCTCCCCGCCATGGACGACGACGATCTCCGCCGCGGACGCCCCACGCTACACAGGGTCGCGGGCGAGGCCATGGCCATCATGGCCGGAGACGCGCTCCTCACGACCTCGTCGCTGGTGCTCGCCCAACGCTACGGAAGACACCCCGAGCTGGCAACCACACTCACGGCGCTGCTCTCCCACGCAGCCCTGCGCATGGTCGAGGGGCAGGTCATGGACACCATCCCCGCCACGGACAAACCCCGGACCGTAGAGTACCTCGGGACCCTCGTGGACAACAAGACCGGAGCCCTGCTCACCGCGGCCCTCTCCATGGCGGGCGCCATCGCCCACAGTGGGGCCACGACCCTTGGCCACCTCGACGATCTGGGGAGGTATCTGGGGCAGCTGTTTCAGATCACCGACGATATTCTGGACGTCACCGGCGAGGCCGGGCGTCTTGGAAAAACCCCGGGCAAGGACGCTGCCCAGGAGAAGCTCACCTTCGTCACCCTCCTGGGCCTCCAAGGTGCCCGTGAGCGGGCCTCGAAGACCAGGGACGCCGCCCTGTCGATCCTCCCGAAGCTCGACATAGATCCGCGCTTCTTCCTGGGGCTCATCAACTTCATCCATGACCGCTCGTACTAGCATCCTGCTCCTCCTTCTCCTGACGGGATGCGCCCCGACGAGGCACGGGGAAGCGCGCCTCGGGGCCGCCATCACCGACGCACGGGGAACGGCCCGCCCGGTTCGATCGGATCCGACCGCCACCCTCCTGTTGCTGGGGGACATCATGCTGCAGGGTGAAGCCGCCCGGAAGGTGGACACCCAGGGCGCTTCCTATCCCTTCGCCCTCGTCTCCTCGGCCTTCTCCAGATACGATCGCCGCTTCGCCAATCTGGAGGTGAGCATCACCGACCGCCGGAACCGCTGGAAGAAGAAGAAGTACACCTTCCGGGCGACCCCCTCACAGGCCCAGAGCCTTTTGCACCTGAAGCCCGATGTCCTCTCCCTGGCCAACAACCACATGCTCGATTTCGGCCCTGGAGGACTCAGGGATACCCTGGCCTGGCTCAAAAAGCATCACATCCCCGGTACGGGCGCGGGGCTCAACGCCGCCACGGCACGGACACCCGCCATCATCGACCTCAAGGGCACCAGGGCGGTCTTTCTGGCGTACAACGAGCGTCCCCCCAAGGCCTTCTTCGCCGCGAAAAAACGACCGGGAACAGCACGGCTCTATGAGCCCCAGATCCTCCACGACATAAAAAAATACAAAAAGAAAAACAATCTGGTCTTCGTCTCGCTGCACTGGGGTGTGGAACACACGGACATTCCCCGACGCTATCAGATCCGCCGGGCGCGCAGGCTTCTGGCGGCCGGAGCCGACGCCATCATCGGCCACCACCCCCACAGACCCCAGTCCATCGAGATCTATCGGGGCAAGCCCATCCTGTACTCTCTGGGAAACCTCATCTCGGGCTTCGCCAACCCTCTCTACCGGGACAATCTGGCGGTCGTGCTCCACTATCGCGGGACCACCTTTGTGAAGATGGAGGTCTTCTTCCTCACGGGACGCATGGACAAAAAGGGGTATCGCCCCTCGCTGATCACCGACAAAGCGGCCCTGAAGCGAAACGTCCAGCGGTTGAAGAAGATCTCGACGATCTTCCGGCTGAGCCCCCTGCTCATGGGTGATCGTGCGGTGATAACCCCCTGACGGTGGCTACTTGACGTGGTGGAGATAGCGAACGATCTGATCGTGCTGTCCCTTGGCGGCGGCAAGGTAGATGGTGTCCACGGTCCGGCCGTCGATATACTTCATGGGATCGAAGCGGTTGCCCTCGAGATCACGGATCTCCCCTCCCGCGGCCTCAAGCACGGCGAGCCCCGGCGCGATGTCCCAGATGTGAACCCGCCCCAGCAGGGCGCCCCAGGCCGCTCCACGGGCCACATAGGCGATGTGGGCCACGGAAGATCCCAGGGAACGGATCTTGCCCGGGAAGTCCGAGGTGAAGTCCTGATGGAATCTGGAGTAGGTGAGCAGCACGCTCTCGTTGTCGACCTGATCGTCGACTCGGGCATTGATGCGCTTGCCATTGTGGAAGGCCTTCTTCCCCATCCCGGTGTACATCTCGTCGGTGGCGGGCATATAGAAGACGCCAAACTTGAGCTGTCCCTCGTAGAAGTGGGAGACCGAGACGCCCCAGATGGGCAGCTCCGAGGAGAAGGCGGCGGTCCCGTCCACGGGGTCCACCACCCACAGGTGCCCCTGATGCTCGATGGCTCTCGAGCCGCCCTCCTCACCGAGGAAGGCGTGGTCGGGGAACATCTCCCCTATCTTGGACTGGAGATGTGCCTGCACATCCAGGTCTGCCTGGGTCACCAGGGACATATCGAACTTGAGCGTGGGATCGGCCTTGCCATAGTGGCTCAGCGCGATCTTGCCGCCCTCGCGGACGATCTCTTCGGCAAAATGCAGGATTTGATTCCAATCATCGGTGGCAGGCGCCATGGGCATAACGACCCTCCTTGTGTATCTTTTGGCTACGGTTTTTCTTGACCAAGTTTAGAATCTTTTCTCTTTTTTCATGATCTCTTTGATGATGACTTCAGCTAACTGGGGGACGACCTCCCAGGCGATCTGTTCGATGATCTCCCGGCTCAGACCCGCGATGGCAGCGTACTGAGCTCCCTTGTCGGCGACGGCTTCCACGGTCCGGGCGATGGCCTC
>QKIM01000613.1 GCA_003249585.1 Deltaproteobacteria bacterium | reverse complement strand
CATCCAGATCCATGGCGGCTACGGCTACACCAGGGACTATCCCGTAGAGCGCTACTTCCGCGACGCCAAGGTCACCGAGATCTATGAGGGCACCTCGGAGATCATGCGGCTGGTCATCGCCCGCTCTCTGCTGGGCCGCGAGGCCGGTCTCTGAGGACCCCGGTGTTCAACATCCCGCCCCTGTTCCTTCTCCAGCGCGCCATGATCAGCGCCCGGATTTCAGACTGACAGATTTCAGTACCCCAAAAAGAGAGCGGCGTAGGGGAAGCGGTTGGTCAGCACCAGCGCCAGCAGCGGGGTGCACAGCAGATAGGCCGCAGCCGCAGCACGCACTGGCAGCGAGCGTTTTTTCCCATAGAGCCAGACGAGGAGCACAAGGTGCAGCACGATGGTCGCCAGCACAGGGCCAGGACCGGGGATGAACCAGAAGATTCCCGCCAGGGGCGCGAAGACGAGGGTGAGGTGACGCCGTCGTTTCTTCCGGGGAAAGATGAGCGACAAGAGGAAGAGCCCCATGATCCCCCAGGCTACGTAGGCTGTGCGCCGGGTGAGGGAGATTCCGGCCTGGACGCGTGAAATTTTGGCGCGGTGCCTTTTTGCGCCGGGCTGTGACGAGTGCCGCAGCTTCGCGGCCAGGGCATCGAGCGCAGCGGTATCTGCGCGATCGGCCAGGATGGGGATGAGCGCCCTCAGCGCCTGGTCCACGGCCTCGGCGTCGGGGCTCTCCACACTCTGTTTCAGGAGGGCGGCGGCACGGGTCACGCGATGGTGTCCCAGTTGCCAGGCAGCGAGCCGGTTGAGGAGGCGGCCGCTGTAATGGAAGCGTTTGGCGCGTTTGAGGAAATGCGCGCACTGGCGGGCCCACAGATCCGAGGTCGGCGATGTCATGAGCCGGCGCCACTGGCCGAAGAGGATGGCGCCGCCGGAACGCAACCCCGCGTCGAGGAAGGCGATCCGCCTTCGGATGGCGGTAGCGTATGGGTGCCGGTATTCGTCGACCGCACGCTGGAAGTTGCGCCGGGCGGCCAGGAAATCTCCCTTGACCTCGTTAAGACAGGCGGCATAGTAGAGGCCCCAGGGGGCCAGGGGGGAACGCTTGTAGCGTCCGGCGACCGTCAGGAACTGTGTGATGGCCCGCCCGCGTTGGCCACGAACCATCCACAGGACCGCAGAGTCGAAGGTGGATTCGGCCTCGTCCACGGGGACCCCAGGGGAGATCTGCGTGTAGAGCAGGAGGGTCAGCCAGAAGGTCACGGCTGCTCCGTGTCCCTGGAGAGGTTATAGGACTTCACCTTCTTGTGCAGGTTCGTGCGTTCGACCTGGAGGGCCTCGGCGGCCTTGGTGATGTTCCAGTCATACTGTTTGAGCTTCATGAGGATGAATTCCTTCTCCATCTCATTGCGGAACTGCTTGAGGCTCAAATGAGAGAACGCCTTGAGCTCGAATTCGGGTAGATGGATCTCCATGTAGTTGGAGGGCAGATCCTTGACCCCGATGTGGTCCGCGCTGAGGATGACCATGCGCTCCACCTGGTTCTTCAGTTCCCGCACGTTCCCCGGCCACTTGTGCTGGGAGAGGATCTCCAGCACCTTGGGGTCGATGGACTTCTCACGGAAGCCGTAGGTCTCGCAGAAGGACTTGACGAAGCCCTCCACCAGCGAAGGGACGTCCTCGGAGCGATCCCGCAGAGGAGGAATGGAGAGGGGCAGCACCGAGAGGCGGAAATAGAGGTCCTCCCGGAAGGTCCCCTCTCTCACCATGGTCTCCAGATCCCGATTGGTTGCGGCGATGACACGAACCTCCACGACGATGTTCTTCTCGCCGCCGACCCGGACGAATTCTCCCGACTGCAGCACTCTGAGCACCTTGGCCTGGGCGCTTGGGCTCATGTCGCCGATCTCGTCCAGGAAGATGGTTCCGTGGTTTGCCTGCTCGAAGAGGCCCGACTTCTTGCTGATGGCCCCCGTGAAGCTCCCCTTCTCGTGTCCGAAGAGCTCACTCTCGATGAGCTCCGGCGGGATGGCGGCGCAGTTCACCTTGATAAAGGGCTTCGAGGCCAGGGAGCTGTTCTTGTGGATGGCCCTCGCCACCAGCTCCTTGCCCGTGCCGCTCTCACCGGTGATGAGGACGCGCCCATGGGTGGGGGCAATCTTCTCTATCTGGCGAAAGAGGTCCAGCATGGCCGGGCTCTTGCCAATCATCTCATACTGCTCTGCCAGCTTCGCGGCCAGGGAGTCGCGCTCCGTGAGCAGGGTGCGATGCTCCAGGGCGTTCTGGACGGTCACGAGGATGCGGGAGCGATCCAGTGGCTTCTCCAGGAAGTCGAAGGCGCCGTGACGGACCGTCTCCATGGCCTGGGCCGTGGTGGCCTGCCCCGAGATGACCACGACCGCTGGCGCCACCCGGCCGTGCCCGAAACGTTCAGAGATGAACCTGAGGGCCTCCATGCCTCCCATGCCCGGCATTTTCAGGTCGAGGAGCACGAGCTCCACGGAGTGGCCCGAGAGCAGCTCCAGGCCCCGCTCTGCGCAGTCCGCGTCGAGGACCTCGAACCCCTCCCCCTCTAGCACCATCCTCAGCGCGCTGCGGATGTTCTTTTCATCATCAATAATGAGAATGGTT
>QKIM01000183.1 GCA_003249585.1 Deltaproteobacteria bacterium | reverse complement strand
TCATCAGATGCGCAGGTTGTTGATGGCGGCCTTGGCGGTGTCGTGCCGCGCCTTCTCCACGTTGGACAGGGTCGTGAAGCGGCGGTTCTCCTCCTGCAGCTCCGTCTGGAGCTTCAGATAATCCATGGAGAACTTCTGGTTCTGGGTCTGCAGGGTCTTCATGGCGTCGAGCTCCGGGGTGGTGGAGCCGGTGGTGGTTCCCGAGCTCGTGGCTCCTCCGGCGGCCAGGGAGACAAGGGGCGAGGAGACGACCCCCGAGGCCACGCTCAGGGCGCCGACGGCGACGCGCCCGGTCTCCTTGAGGAAGCCTTTGAACTGTTTGGCTCTGTCGGGACTCGTGGCCTCAAGGGCGGGGGTGATGACGATGGAGTTCGCGGGGGTGATGTTCATGTCGGATCCTTTCGTTGGGGGTGGTCGCCCCCACCGGGGGGGCTGCCCTCCTTTTCGGATTTCCCACTCCCTGGTTGCGAAAATTTTCTCCATCTGATATTTTTTTTTTCATGACGACCGACGCCTCCAAGAACGAACCCACCTGGATCGAAATGGGAATCGCCTATGTTTTCTGGGCGGTCCTGTTCCTGGTGATCTATACCTCCGTCCTCAAACCGCGCGGCTACACCATCGGCGCCGGCATCAACTGGCTCAAGGGGAAGTCCGCCAAGGTGGAGAAGAAGGCCGACAAGGACAAGAAGAAGGTCACCGCACCTGTCATGGCCCCTGAGATGGCTCCCGAGGTGGTTCCCGACATGGCCCCGGCCAAGGTGCAGCCCATGGCCAGCTCCCACCCCGTCATGCGACCCGTGCACACGGCCCCCGCCATGAAGAAGAAGACCACCGCCGAAGACGACGACTAGTCTTCGACCCCCGCATAGGCGAGTGACATTTCCCTTCGCGTCGTCCTGAAAACCGGCACCAGCGGTGTGTCCGTGGAAAAGTTCCATCGAGGAAACCACAAGTGCTGAAGGCGCTTGCGGGAGTTTGGAATATCCTTTACACTGGAGACCGTAAAAACGGGCTGCTTCAGCAGCGGTAACCTTCTGAGGGGAGGATGTGTCATGCGACGTTTTTCTGTGGTTCTGGCAATATGGGGATTGATTTTCAGTGCTGTCGCCTGTGACGACAGCTCGTCCAACGACACCTGCGGCGACAGCGTCATCGATCCGGGGGAGGAATGCGACGGGAATAATTTCGGTGGCGACAGCTGCCCTTCCCTCGGATACTACGGGGGATCGCTCATCTGCACCAGCAACTGCACCATCGACCGCTCCGACTGTGATGACTTCGGGTACTGCGGAGACGGGGTCATCCAGGAAGGGAACGAGGTGTGCGACGGAGCGAACCTGGGCGGGAAGACCTGCCTCGATCTCAACATGGCCGGCGGGACCCTCGCCTGCTCCGACAACTGCGCCTTCGACACCACCGGCTGTATCGGCGGCGAGATCTGCGACAATGGTCTGGACGACGACAGCGACGGGCTCATCGACTGTCTCGATCCCGACTGCGCCAACCAGGCCCCGCCGGCGGATAACCAGGTCGGTGTCTGCGTGGGGGCGGTCAAGGTGTGCGACAACGACGTGGGCAACTGGGTGGAGCCCGACTACTCCACGGTGGACGGGTACGAAGCCGAAGAGGTCTCCTGCGACGGACTGGACAACAACTGCGACGGGGCCACCGACGAGGGGGTGACCACCACCTTCTATCTCGATGATGACGGCGACGGCTACGGTGCCGCCGGCTCGACCACGCAGGCCTGCTCCGTGCCCGCCGGGTACTCGGAGAACGCCGACGACTGCGACGACAGCGACGAACGCCACTGGGCCGACTGCGGCTCCTGTACCGACATGGATGACGACGGGTACGGGGACGGCTGCGACCTGGGCCCCGACTGCGACGACGCCGCCGCCACGGGCAGCTCCTGCCACGACACCTGCCTCACCTTTTACATCGACACCGATGGCGACGGGTTCGGACATCCCAGCGGGACGACGATCGCCTGCATCGTCCCCGCCGGGTACTCCCCCTTCGACACCGACTGCGCACCGGGCAACGAGTTCGTTCATCCCGAGGCCGTGGATCTGTGCGGTGACGGGCTGGACAACAACTGCGACGGAATCGTCGACGAAGGCACCTGTCCGGCCAACGCCAGCTGCTCCGACGACGGTGGGACCGTGAACGCCTACTGCAAGTGCGATGACGGCTTCGGCGAGTATTTCAACGACCCGGGCGTGTGTCACGCCGCCGTGGACCCCGTCTCCGGGAATCTGGTGGTGACCGAGATCATGATCGCCCCCCTCGGGGCCGGTTCCATCTCCCAGGGGCAGTACGTGGAGTTTTACAACAACACCGACACAAGCCTTTTGCTCGCGGATCTGATGTTCACCGTCAGCGACGGGACCACCGACGCGACGACAGTCGTCGCCGGGACCATGGCGGTGCCACCCCGCTCCTATTTTACCTGGGGGACCACTTCGGCAACAGCGCTCAACGGCGGGTACACTCCCCAGATCGTGGCGCCCTTCCCACAACTGGACAGGGTAAGCGGGGGGAGCGTCTCGGTCCATAGTATCAGCACGAGCGCGTTCCTCGACACGGTCACGTGGACGTCCGACTGGAACCATCCTCT
>QKIM01000678.1 GCA_003249585.1 Deltaproteobacteria bacterium | reverse complement strand
GCCCGGCGTGCGGCGCAGCCTCGTCCGCTCCATGGAACTGGAGCTCTTCGCGCCTGAACCATACACGCTCGACGGAGAGATCTATCCTCCCGTGTCCACCATCAAACTCGAGGCTGGGCCCGAGCTGGAGTTCATCATTCCCAGGCTGACGCCGCTGGATCGTGCGAAGAAAGTACGAAGCAGAAAGATCGGGCCATGGGGCAGGAGCTTCTATGTCTGATCGTCGCAACGATACCCCAAACGAGGAGCTGGAGGCCCGGCTGAACGATTTCTTCGATGCCGCCTCTACTTACCTCTTCACGCCCCTGACCCTGCTTCGGTTCGCCAAGGTCCTCTTCAATCTGCAGGACGCTCATCCCGAAGCCGGGTTTCGCCCCGAGCGGCGGGATCCGGACTTCGTCTCCTACGCAGCAAAGCTCCTCAAGACCTTCACCGACGTGTATTTTCGTCCGGAGATCACGGGGCTGACGCTTCTGCCGGAGACCGGCCCGGGGCTCATTATTGGCAATCACAACGGGGGCCTGGTCCCTGTGGATACCTTTCTGGTCGGAGGCGCCATCGTGCGCCACTTCGGCGGTCATCGCCCACTGTACGCCCTGGCCCACGACTTCCTGTTCAGAGAGCCGACGCTCTCCAACATTCTGGAACGCATGGGGACGCTGCGGGCGAGTCACCGCGGTGCCGAGCTTGCTTTCGAACGGGACGGGCTGGTCATCGTGTATCCCGGTGGGGACCATGAGACCTTCCGTCCATATTCGGAGCGGCATCGGATTGACTTCGGCGATCGCAAGGGCTTCATCAAGCTGGCGCTGCGCCGCCAGGTGCCCATCTATCCGGTTGTGTCCATCGGATGTCATGAGATGTTCTACGTCCTCACCAGGGGGGAGAAGATTGCCCAGGCCCTTGGCCTGCATGAGAGTCTACGCACAAGGGTCTTTCCCATCGTTTTCAGCCTCCCCTGGGGAATCACAACGGGATTTCTCCCGTATCTCCCGCTGCCCCGCAAGATCCAGATCGCCTTCCTTGAACCTCACCACTTTGACTACCCCCCCGAGGCCGCCGAGGACGAAGTGGTCGTGGATCGATGCTACCATGAGGTGCACGACGCCATGCAGCGCCGCCTTGACGAACTGGCCAGATCCCGCTAGCCTTCGGGAGGCTCGAGATCCGTTGTGGCCAGATTCGTGGCCACCACCTCCCGCAGGACCCTTCTCAGTTCACCGATCCGCACCGGCTTGGTAAGATAGTCGTTCATCCCGCTCTTGGCACAGGCGGTACGGTCCTCAGTGGTTGCATGGGCGGTCAGCGCGATGATGGGGATCTTCGGATTACGGACCCCCCGCATGGGATCTCGGATGGCCCGCGTTGCCTCCAGCCCGTCCATGACAGGCATCTGGATGTCCATGAAGACACCGTCGAAGTCCTGCAGGGAAAGCAGATCGAGCGCCTCCTGACCATTTCCTGCGACGGTAACATCGCACTCGAGGCGCTCAAGGAGGCTCGCCTGAAGGCGGGCGTTCACCGGGTTGTCTTCGACCATGAGCATCTTCAGGCGCTGTTGAGGGTGGGGCTGGTGTGGAGTGCAGGGCGCCGGCTGTGTGGACGACGGCTCGCCAGGTGCCTCGAGCAGTGAGGACAGGAGGGATCTGAGCCTGTCCCGCCGGATGGGCCTGTCCAGGAGGTGAGTGTATCCAGTCGCGAGCACCTCCTGGCAGGAGGGGCGGGGATACTGATACCGCAACAGAACCAGAGGCGTCCCTGCAGGGACCAGCGCGGCTGTGCGCCGACCAGTCTCTTGAAAATCCTGTATCTGTGGGATGAACACGACGGGGTTCAGTTGGGCGGCCACATCCGCCGCGAGCGTCTCCTCGCGGGCAGCGATCGCCACAACCCCGAGATCGGCGAGCTGTCTCATGAGGATCTCTTCGTGATCGTGTCTCCCGGGGAGGACGAGGGCCGTGAAGTCTACTGGCGCCTGCGGCGCAGCCTCGACTACTGCTTCGTCGGGGGTGTCCATGGGCACAGAGAAGGAAAAGACAGAACCCCTGCCGGGGGTGCTCTCGACCTCGATGGAGCTGCCCATGAGCCCGGCCAGACTGGAGGCGATGGCCAGACCGAGTCCGGTACCCCCGCGGGTGCGAGTCCAAGTGTCGTCGAGTTGGACAAAAGCGTTGGATATGCTGGGGAGATCTGCCGGTGCGATCCCTATACCGGTATCGTGGATGGAATACCGTAAATAGGAGACGGGGCCCTGTTCGTCCGGATGCAGGTGCAGCTCCACCGAGATTGTGCCCTCCTCGGTAAACCTGCAGGCGTTGTGGAGAAGGTTGAGCAGAATCTGTCGGATTTTCAACCGGTCTCCCAGGACGAGCTTCGGGATCCTCGGGTCAGTATAGACGGTGAGTTCAAGCTGTTTGCGGTGCGCCTCCATGGCCAAGGTGTCAGCGGTATCGCTGACCAGCTCGGCAGGATCAAAGGGCTCCACATGCAGGGACTCGCTGCCTGTCTGGAATTTGGTCAGATCGAGGATGCCGCTGATGATGTGGAGCAGCGCATCGGAGCTCGTCGCGATGGTCTCAAGATGAGCACGCTGCTGAGCCGAGAGCGGCGTTTCCTCCAGAAGGGCGGTGAG
>QKIM01000131.1 GCA_003249585.1 Deltaproteobacteria bacterium | reverse complement strand
CTCGATGGCGACGATCTTGTCCACCTTCGCGGCCCGGGCGGCTTCGATCATGGTGTTCACGGCTATCTCAAAGGCCTTCGGGTCGGCGATGAGGGTGGTGATATCCCGAAAGAGGATACCAGGCTTGGGGAAATCAGGGATCGCACGGATGGCGTTCCTCAGGATCTCGATGTCGCTCATGGGGATTTCTCCTTTCCTTTCTGCGCAGGGAACCGGCGACGAGCTCCAGCGCGATGACGATGACGAGGCCCACGAAGGCGAGGCCCACGGCCCGCCACACCACGGCGTCCATGGCGTGGGGGAACACGTTGCGCTCGGCGAGCACGATGGTCTTGGAGCCGACGGTGGTGGACTCGAGGACCTCCTTGAAGGGCCACACCTTGCGCATGGCACCCACCATGAAGCCCGAGAGGACGGCCAGGGTCAGGGCCCGCTGCCGTGCCAGCAGCCAGCCCAGGATCCTCGCGAAGCCGATGATCCCGATCATGGTGCCGATGTAGAAGAACCCGAGGGTGTCCAGTTCGAGCCCCTTCACCGCCTCCATGATCCGCCGGTACTGGGAGATGAGGACCAGGATGAAGGAGCCCGAGATCCCCGGCAGGACCATGGCGATGATGGACACGATGCCGGCGATGATGGTGAACCACCAGGTGTTGGGGGTGGCCACGGGGATCATCCCCACGAGGAACCAGGCGCCCACGGTCCCCAGGGCAAACCCGAACCCCGCCTTCACCGACCACTGCACCTCCTTGAGGACCACCCAGATGGAGGCGGTGATGAGTCCGAAGAAGAAGGCCCACACCTCCACGGGGTGGTCGGTGAGCAGCGAGGTGATCAGCCGCGCCAGGGTGAAGACCGAGAAGAAGACGCCGGCCACCAGGGGGAGGATGAAGGCGAAGTGCACCCGGGCGAAGGACTCGCGGAAGCGCCCCGTGAAGAAGAGCCTCAGGGTGGTCAGGTCCACCGAGTTGATGGCCCCGATGAGCCGGTCGTAGATCCCCGTGATGAAGGCCATGGTCCCGCCGCTCACCCCCGGGATGACGTCGGCGGCGCCCATGATGGCCCCCTTCACCGTGACCATTGCCGTGTCCTTGAGGTTCATGAGGTGCGAACCTTGTCAAAGGCTGATTCGAACCGGGAGAAGTCTCCCTGGTCGCAGATGGCCGTGAGGTTGACAGGCGTGAGGCTGATGGCGCCTTCTTCGAGGGCGCCGCGCTCGCCGCCCTTGAGGTTGGTGAAGTCCCAGGAGGCAGGCCCGCCGATCCAGTAGTAGGGCACGCCCTTGGGGTCAAGGCGCTTCTCCACCTCGTCGAGGTAGGTGCGCACGCCCAGGGAGGTGACCCGGAGACCCTTGGGCGGCAGGACGTCGGGGTGGTTCAGGTTGAAGACGGTCCCGTAGGGGGCCGGCGAGGCGATGATCTCCGCCGACACGTCTGCGGCGGACCGGGCGACGGCCGCGAGGACCTCCTCGGAGGCGTGCCTGTTGGTGGAGACGGCCATGGCGCCGATCCCTCTCAGGGCAGCCTCGAAGGCCCCGGCGAAGGTCCCCGAGTAGTAGACGTCGGTCCCCAGATTGTACCCGTCGTTGATCCCCGAGAGGACCAGGTCCGGGCGCCTGTCCAGGACGGCGAAGAGGCCCATGTAGGCGCAGTCGGCCGGGGTGCCCGAGACGGCGAAATACCCCGGCGCCACCTCCTTCATGCGAAGGGGGAGGCGAAAACTGATGGCATGGGAGGCGGCGCTCTGCTCGCGGTCGGGCGCCACCACCACGACATGGGCGCCCCGGCTCTTGAGCTCTTCGGCCAGGATGCGGATGCCGGCGGAGGCGATGCCGTCGTCGTTGGTGATGAGGATGGTCTTTCCGTTCATTGGAGACTCCGTGGGTTGTGCAGGTAGGCGGCGATCTCCGCCACGACGGTCTCGGGATCCTCCAGGGCGCTGTAGTGGGAGGTCCCCGGCAGCATGACCAGCCGGGCGTCGGGGATGGCCGCGGCGATGGTCCGCGTGAGAGAGGGGAGGACGATGAAGTCCCGGCTGCCGCTGAGGACCAGCACCGGCAGGGCCAGGGTGGAGAGGACGGGGGAGCCGTCATACTCCTGGGAGGCCACGAGGATGCGCTGGAACACCTCATGATCCATGGAGATGAATTCCCGGGCGATCTCCTCGAAGACCTCCTCGTCGAGGGTCTTGCTGATGAGCCCCGCGTGCTTGGCCCCCAGGACGAAGGCCTTGGAGGAGACGGCGCGGGAGGCCAGGGGGGCCAGGAGGTGCCAGGCGGGCCGCCAGAGCCCTGTCATCCATCGAAAGAGGGGGTGGAGGATCTCTCTGAGCGGGAGGCCGTCGGTGGCCGGCCCCACGAGGGCGTTGAGGAGCACGAGCCCCGAAAACCGCTCAGGAAAGGCGTTGTATGCCTCCATGAGCACCTGCCCCCCGAAGCTCCATCCGATGAAGACCGCCTGCCTGATGTCGAAATGGTCCAACAGACAGCGCAGATCGTCGGCGTGATCGCCGACGGTCAGACGAGAGAGATCGGAGGGGCGCTCTGATCCGAAGAGCCCTCTGTAGTCGTAGCAATAGAAGGTGTACTCCCCGGACAGTGCGTTGACGATGGGCTTCCAGGCTGGGAAAGATCCGCCAAGGCCGTTGACGAGCACAACCGCAGGTCCCTCCCCCGTGATCTGGTAGCGCAGGCGCGTGCCGTCCGAGACCTGGAAGAACCCCTGACGCATCAGGCGAGTCTTTCCTCGACGGTGCGCTTGATGGTGTCCAGGAGGGGCATCGCCTCGGCCGTGAGGTTCTTGACCTCGTCGCGCATGCGGGCCTTGAAGGGCGTGTCGCCCATCTCCTTGATGTTGATGAGGACGTTGAGCTTCGCCCCCTCGAAGGCGGTGAGCGCGCACAGCCCCGCGACGCCCACGTCGGAGATGGAGTTCACGTTGCCGCCCTGGGCCACGGGGACCAGCAGGCGGGCGATCTCGAGGCTCATCTTCATGGCCGAGAGGGGCACCTCGGCGGCCTTCTCGCTGGCGGCCAGGATGGCCTGGTCACGCTCGGTGCTCTCCTCGGGCGTGCTCTTGGGGAGATCGAAGGCGGCCATGACCTCGTCGAAGGCGAAGGTGTCCTCGTCGATGGCGTCGCGGAGCTTGTCACGCAGGGGGAGGATGTCCTTCTCCACGGAGCGCATGGTCTCCTCGACCTCGGCGTACTTCTTCTTGCCGATGGTGAGCCGGCACACCATCCCGCCCAGGGCCGAGGCGAGGCTGCCGGCGAAGGCGGCCACGGATCCGCCGCCGGGAGCCGGGGAGCGGGACGCCACGTTCTGGATGAAGCTGGACACGGGGATGTTAGCGAGCAGGGAAGCTTGAGATTTGTCGGCCATTGTTTCCTCCAGGACCCCGAGGGTCACTCTTTCACCGCGAATTCGATGATCTTCTTGTTGGGTTCAAATTTCTTGTAGTCCGAGAGGCCCAGGTAGTCGTGGGCGATCTGGACCATCTCCTCATCGGTCTTGCCGGCGGGGTCGATCCCCTCCCGGTGGCAGAACCAGTGGGCCGCCATGAGCACGGGCGCGAGGGGCACGAGCCCGACGATTTCGCTGCCCGTGACCGTGATCCCGCGTTTCTCGGCCTCGTACACGGCCTCCTCATAGGCCACGTGGGGTGGCGTGATGAGATAGTTGTTGAGGTTCATGGAGATCTGGGTCTTGGAACCGTCGCCCACGGGGACGCCCATGGCCTTGACCATGCGCAGCTTGCCGGGCACGAACTTCTTTTTGCCGTTTGCCAGCAGGACGGGTTTGCCGTCCTTCACAGCGGGCTTGCCCATCTGGCGCAGCGTGAGGGCCACGTCGTGGGTCTCTTCCACGGAAGGGGTGTCCATGTCGATGTTGTAGGCCACGAGGAAGAAGCGCGCGCCCGTGGCGACGGCGCCGAACCGGGGCACGAAGGTGGCGGGGCCGAAGTCCGGCGCCCAGTTGGGATCCTCGAACTTTTTGGAGAGGCCCTCGTACTCGCCGGCGCGGACCGTGGCGAGATTCTTGCGATCGGGCTTGACGGCCGCCTGTTCATAGAGGAAGACAGGGATGTCGAGCTCCCGGGCGACCCGCGCGCCGTATTGATTGGCCAGGTCCACACAGTCCTGCATGGTCACACCGCGGACGGGGACAAAGGGACACACGTCGATGGCACCGAAGCGAGGATGCTCACCCTTGTGCGTGGTCATGTCGATCTTCTCGTAGGCCACGTGAGTGGCGCGCACAGCAGCCTCCACCACGGCCTCGGGACCGCCGACGAAGGTCACCACGACCCGGTTGTACGACTCGTCGGGATCCACGTCGAGGAGCTTCACGCCCTGCACGGAGGTGATGGCGTCTGCAATGGCCTTATGCACCTCGGGGTTTCGTCCGTCGGAAAAGTTGGGCACACATTCAACGATTTTCTGCATGATCACTCCATCCTCCAGACAGGCGAATCGCCTGTTGTGTTATTCTGGCAGTGTGCGACCATATCACGGGTCCAATACGATAGCAACCGGACTCGACCACCACCGAGAGGTCCCTGAATGTGCACAGAACATATTGATATTGCAGTAATTGGAGCTGGTGCGACCGGACTCGCCGTGGCCCGGGCCCTTGCCCTCGCGGGACACGAAGTCGCCCTCCTGGAGGCGAAGTCCCGCTGGGGCCAGGGGGTCTCCGGACGCAACTCCGAGGTGATCCACGCCGGCATCTACTATCCCGAGGGGAGCCTCAAGGCGCGCCTCTGTGTGGAGGGGAACACCCTGCTGCGGGAGTATCTCACGGTCCGTGCCATCCCCCACTCCAGGCTGGGCAAGCTCATCGTGGGGTGGGAACCACGCCACTTCGCCGATCTGGAGCGCATCCGCGACAACGCCGCCCACAACGGGGTGACGCTGACGCTCCTGAGCGGGACCGAGGTCTCGATGCTGGAGCCAAACATCCAGTCCGTGGCGGGGCTCTTCTCCCCCACCTCGTCCGTCTTCGACTCGGGGCTCTTCCTCCATGCCCTCTACCGTGACTTCGAGGAGGCCGGCGGGCTGGGGTTCATGAACGTGGAGGTGACGGGGCTCTCCCCCGACTCGGGCGGCTGGGAGATCTCGGGGCGCGAAGGCGCGGAACCCTTCAGCCTCAATGCGGGGCTCGTGATCAACGCGGCGGGGCTCTACGCCGATCAGGTGGCGGCCACCGCCGGAATCCCCGTGGCACAACGGGATCTGGAGATCACCTTCTGCAAGGGAGACTACTTCTCCATTCCGCCCCAGAAGGCCCGTCTGGTGGGTCGCCCTGTCTATCCCCTCCCCGAGCGTGACAACCTGGGCATCCACATCACCCCCGACGTCTCGGGCGCGGTGAAACTCGGACCCGACGCCTATTACATCGACCACGAAGAGGACTACTCCGTGGACCCCGCCAAGGCCGCGCTCTTCTTCGAGGCGGTCCATCCCTTCTTCCCGGCCCTGGAGGCTCAGGATCTCACCCCCGCCATGAGCGGCATCCGCCCGAAACTCCAAAAAAAGGGCGGCCCCTTCAGGGACTTTCACCTGGCCATGGACCTGCCGGGGCTGATCAACTGCATCGGCATGGAGTCCCCCGGACTCACCTCGTGCCTCGCCACGGCCCGGCACATCCTCACCCTGCTGTGACCCTGGTCCACCTCAACAAGAAAGCGAATCTGCCATGGACGAACTGAGTATTCAGCATTTCATCGAGACCGGATTTCCCTTCCACGCCATGCTCGGCGTCAAGGTGGAGGAGATGGCGGACGGGCGCGTGCGCCTGCGCATCCCCTTCCGCGACGAGCTCCTGGGGCACGCCCAGAGCGCCATGCTGCACGGCGGCGTCATCTCCACCCTCGTCGACATCTGTGGCGGCTGTGCGGTGTGGACCCAGTGCAACCCCGAGGACACCATCGTCACCATCACCCTGAGCGTGGACTACCTGCGCCCCGCCGTGGCGATGGATCTCTACGCCGAGGCGACGGTGCGGCTCGTGGGCAACAAGCTCGGGAACGCCCACGTGGTGGTCTGGTCTGGTGACAACCCCGATGTCCACGTGGCTGAAGGCAGGGGCGTGTACAACATCAGGAGGAAGTGAAGGTCCGTCTTCCATTCGTGGCGGCGGAAGGTATCTTCCCCCTGGAGACGAGGGCCCGTGTAATTTCCGCCTCGAAGGAGTCGATACAGATGGGCTTCTCCAAAATGGCGAAGACCCCGAGCTCCTCGAGGGAGGCGCCGTAGTCCCTGCACCAGTAGGAACTCATCACGATGATGGGGATGTCCCGGTCCTTCTCCCGCACCTTCTCGATGAACTCGATCCCCCCGAGCTCAGGCATGCTCAGGTCCGTCACGACGCAGTCCACTTCCCCGCGCTCCAGAAGCTGGAGACCTTCCACGCCGTTCCATGCCACGAGGATCCGGTGCGTAGAGGCCCGGAAGAGCCCGAAACTGAGGCTTCGGAGGAAGGATGTGTCGTCGTCGACGATGAGGATAGTGTACACAAGATCACCTGGCATTACATGAGTGAGCTCAGGGCGCCGAGGGCGCCGAGCATGGAGTCGATTTCGTCATGGGTCGTGAAGGCCCCCGTGCTCACACGGAGCGTGCCCCGCGCGGGCAGGCCCAGGGCCCCGTTCACCAGCGGCGCGCAGTGCAGCCCCGCGCGGACCTCGATCCCGAAGGAGTCGCTGAGCACCATGGCCATCTCCTGGGGGCTCGCTCCCTCAAGATAGAAGGAGACGATCCCCGTCCCGTGCGTGTCGCTCAGGTTCGGCACCAGCCGCACCCGCGGCAGCCCCTGGGAGCCCTCCACGAAGTGCTCGATCAACTCTTTTTTGTACGCGTAGAGCGCAGAAACCCCGTCCTCCTGCAGGAACCGGACCCCCTCAAGGAGGCCCTCGAAGCCCGAGTGGTTCGGCGTCCCCGCCTCGTGACGCAGCGGCAGCGTCTCCGGGTGGTTCTCCAGCACGCTCAGCACTCCCGTGCCCCCGAAGATCATCTGCGGCAGCCGGTCGTCCGGGAGCACGACGCCCCCCGTCCCCGCGGGGCCCATGAGGACCTTGTGGCCCGCGAAGCAGTAGTACACCGTCCCTGGAAGAGACCGGTGGTCCACCGGGACCGTCCCCGCGCCCTGGGCCCCGTCGATCACCACAGGGATCCCTCGCTGTGCAGCGATCCGCGCGACCTGCCGCACATCCAGGACAGCGCCCGTAACGTTGGACACGTGGGTCAGCACGATCAGCGACGTGGTGTCCCTAAGATGTCCCGTCAGCGCCGCATCGATCTTCTCAACCGTGCACTCCTCAGGTGTCAGGTACGTCACCTCGATCCCCTGCCTCTGTCTCAGATGGTACAGCGGCCGCAGCACAGAGTTGTGCTCGTAGCAGCTCGTGATCACATGGCTGCCCGGTCGCGCCAGCCCCTGGATCACCAGGTTCAGCGCGTAGGTGGCAGAGGGCAGGAGGGCGATGTGATCCGGCCGGGCCACATTGAACAGTCGGGCCAGACTCTGCCGAAGGTCCTCGAGCGCGTTGCCCCCGCCGCTGCTGCGGCCCGCTTCCCGGGGAGGCTGGGTCAGCGACCGCATCACCGCCGCCACCACGCGGGCAGGCTTCGGATGGGAGGTCGCGGCGTTGTTGAGATAGATCACTGGACACCTTCTTTACTGCAACCTGGTGACGACGGTTGAAGCGGTTGACCCGTGTTTTTTACATGAGCAGCTCTTTGCTCGACGCCAGGGATTTCAGAAGGGTCGCCTTGGGAAGCTGCCGCCCCGACTGCGGACAGTAGTAGGACACGATCACGTCCCCGCTCTCCACCGTCTCCTCGATCATCGCAACTACCAGCTCCTTGTCGTACTCCATCTCGACCCACTGCAGCTTCGTCGACTTCACGCCAACGCGCTTGAGCTGCTCCACCGAGAAGCACAGCTCCGCGCCCAGTCCGTCAAGACCCTCCGAGGGGATCTGTCCGAGCTGCGCGATGACGAACCCCTGGGCGTCGACCACGAACCCGGCCTGCGCCGCCGTCAACTTCAGGCTCCACGCCAAAAAGTCGTCCCAGTTGTCAAAGGAGCGCGCCTCCTCCGTCTGCTTCGTGACGGCAGGGGGAGGCGGGGACGCCTCAGGGCTCGAGTACGCAGGCGCCGGGGACTCCGGCGCGGGGTAGTGCGTCTGTGACACGGGGGCGCTCACCACGGCGGGGAGCTTCATCTCGGGCTCCACGGGGTCCTCGTCCCAGGAAAAGGAGACGTAGCCGCTGGACGCCGAGGCCCCCTCGGCCACACGCCGCCGGACCCGCTTGCGCGCAAGGCGACCCGCGAGCTGGATGGCCTCGCCCAGATCAGAATAGTTTTCGTTGTGGTTCACCATAGGACTCTCCTTCGGGGCTCTCGTTCTCCCAGATGAGCTGGATTACTTCCCGGGCGAGGATGGAATACCGCTGCGCGTCCACCGCGTTGGGGCCCGTGATGAACGTCGCAGGAACGCCCTTGTGCGACGACTTGATGAAGATCTCGGAGCGCGGAATGTACGTCTTGAACACCCCGTCCACGTCGCCCCACAGCGTCTTCAGGATCCCCGCCGACTCCTCCTGTTCGACCTGAACCATCGTCGGCAGGATCCCGAGCAGCGACAGCAGCTCGTTCTCATGCTCCGCAACGTGGTTCACCACCTTCAACGACTGCCCCAGCGTGCGCATCGCCAGAGGCTCAGCCTGAAGCGTGATCAGCGCATAGTCGCTCACCGCCAGCGCCGCTCGAGGGATCATCCCCAGCCCAGACGGCAGGTCCAGGATCACATACTCGTACTTCTGCTTCAACTCCTCGAACAGCGCGCCCAGTGACTTCGACCGGAACAGATACCGCTCGTAGGCCGCGACATTCACGGGATCAAGACGCCCACGGGGGAGGATCGACAGCGTCGAGGACTTCGTCTGCAGGATCGCCTCCTCAAGAGGAATCTTGTTCAGAAACACCTCGGCCAGCCCCTGCCACTCCGTGTCGGCCTTCGCCAGTGAAAAACCGATAGAGCCCATGGGGTCCAGATCCACGATGCACGTGTTGATCCCCAGGTCCGCGAGGGACATCCCCAGGTTGAGGGTGGTGGTGGTTTTGCCCGTGCCACCTTTGGAACTTAACAGCGATATTGCTCGTGCCATCATAACACTACCTGATTGAATTGATGAAGTTCTCTATGATTTTTAACTCTTTGCCGATCAAATGCTTCGCTACGCCGAGCCGCCCCGTGTCGTCCAGGGACACACACAGGATGAACTCCTTGTACTCCGTCAGAAACCGCAGCAGCAGGACCGAGTTGTCCGTCGTGATGTCCGCTTCACTCACGTGGCCCATCCCAGCGTCCGCGAACCCCGCGATCATGTCCGCCATCCACTTGAAGGACATCACCGAGTCCGTCACGTCAGGCTTCTTGTGCATCGTGATGATCTTCCCGTCCGTGCGCGCCAGGAACGAGAACCGATATCCCGCCAGCGTCGCAAACTTCCGAAGGAAGTGGTTCCCGTCCGCGGGGTTCGCCGATGACACCACCTGGATCGCCAGGTTCGAGTTCAGAAGGCGTGGGATCATGGAGCTCTCCTCCACCTCCCGTAGGAACAGATCCTTCCACGAGAAGGTCAGATCCTCGTCAACCTGCATGCTCCCGCCCGACGAGATGCAGTAGTAGTCGTCCTTCTCCATCATCAGCACCAGCGCGCGCCGGATGTGGATCCGAAGGAAGTGCTTCAGCCGCGTCCGCGTGATGATCCCAGACTCCTCCAGCAGCGTCCCCAGCTTCTTCGTCTTCTTCAGGGCGATGTACTGCTCCTGGAGCATGTTGAGCTGCTCCTTGGAGATCTCTCCCTCCCCCAGCAGGAAGGTCCCGAGCGTCTCACTCTGACGGTTGTACACCGCCCAGGCCACCTCGCCGCTGCGCATGATGATGGCCCCAACCTGCTGCTCCTGGTCGTGAACCCGCAGAATACCGCTCCAGCCC
>QKIM01000110.1 GCA_003249585.1 Deltaproteobacteria bacterium | reverse complement strand
CTTGGCCTCATCGATGAACATCTTGATGAAGTCTTTGTCGTCACTCATGTTCGGGTGGATTCGCTTGATCGCGAGGATCTTCTCGAAGCTGGCCGCCCCCGTCGCCTTCGCCCGGAATATCTCGGCCATGCCGCCGATGGCTATGCGGTCGAGGAGGATGTACTTACCGAAATCAATGGGGCGTTGTGCTACCATGAAGGGTGACCCTTTCTTTCCCAGGGAGATGACTCCCTGTGGTCACAATAAATTATGCGCGCTGGGAGGTCAAGCGCGCATTGGGAGAGGGGACCGCGGTCCACGAACGGATCCCGCCGGTCACACAGAGCGCTGAGGCGGGGCCAGACTAATCCCGAGCTCCTTGAGTTGAGGGGCGCCGGGCGCGGTTGGAGCTCCCGTCATCGCGTCGGTCCCTGAAACGGTCTTGGGGAAGGCGATGACATCCCGCAGGCTGTCGGTCCCGGTCACAATCATGACGAGTCTGTCGAGCCCTGCAGCGAAGCCCGCATGGGGCGGCACCCCGTACCGGAAGGCTTCCAGCAGAAATCCGAAGAGACGCTCGGCTTCCTCGTCCCCAATCCCGAGGGCAGTGAAGACCTGGGCCTGGATCGCGGGGTCGTGGATCCTGACGGACCCTCCGCCGACCTCATTTCCGTTGATGACAAGGTCATAAGCCAGTGATTTGACCTCGCCCTGACGGGGAGTGTTCAGGAGCGGGAGATCTGCCGGGCTGGGGTGGGTGAAGGGGTGGTGGCTGGAGACCCACTGCCCTTCTTCGCTGCGTTCGAACATGGGAAAGTTGACAACCCACAGCGGAGCAAACATCCCCGCTCCAATGAGACCGAGCCTGGCCGCGAGATCCCTGCGGAGGAAATCCATGGCCTTGTGCGTGATCTTTGGCTCGTCGGCGATGATGAACAGCAGGTCGCCGTCGTGCATCCCGAGACGGTCACACAGTGCAGTCTGGATCTCCGGGGACATCAACTTGGCGACAGGCCCCTTGAGCTCGCCGGAACCCTCAACCTTGAGCCAGATCAGGCCCTTGGCTGGCCCTACCTCCTCGCGCCGCACTGTGGCAGTCAACTCGTCGAGAATCTTCCTGGAGAACTCCGCCGCACGCCCCGGAACCACGAGGCCCTTGACCATGCGCCCCTGGGCCACGGCGTCCTCAAGGATGCCGATGCCGCTCCCGCGAGCAAAATCGTCGAGGATCACATGAGGAAGTCCGAATCTCATGTCCGGCTTGTCCGTTCCGTAGCGGTCCATGGCCTCCTGCCAGGTGAGGCGGGGGAAGGTCGCCTCGGTAAAGGAGAGGCCCAGATTCTGCCACAACCGGACGAAGAGCCGTTCCACGGTGTCCATGACATCCTCGTCGTCGGCAAAGCTCATCTCCAGGTCGATCTGCGTGAATTCCAACTGCCGATCGAGCCGGGGATCCTCGTCGCGGAAACATTTGGCCAGCTGGTAGTACCGGTCATACCCGCCCACCATGAGCAGCTGTTTGTAAATCTGCGGAGATTCGGCCAGGGCGTACACCATTCCCGGCTGCAGCCGTGACGGCACCATGAAGTTCCGAGCCCCACCTGGCGTGTATTTGACCATGAAGGGGGTTTCAATCTCAAGGAAGCTCTCGTCAAAGAGGATGTTCCGAACGAAGTGGGCAATCTTGCCCCTGGTCACCAGGGTTCGCTGCATGACAGGCCGGCGAAGATCGAGATAGCGATACTTGAGACGAATCTCCGTCCCGGCGTTGGTCTCATCCCGGACAGGGAAGGGGGGGACCTCGGAGCGGGAAAAGACGTAGAGGTCCTCGGCCAGGACCTCGACCGCTCCTGTATCGATTTTATCATTTGCTTTCAATCGCTTGCTAACGGCCCCCGTGACGGCGACCACATCCTCGGAGCGCAGGGAGGACACTCTATCGAGGAGCTCCTTGTCCCGCGATGCGTCGAAGACGACCTGCGTGATCCCGTACCGGTCCCGCAAATCCAGAAAGAGCGCTCCGCCCCAGTCCCGGATCCCGGCGACCCATCCCATGAGGAGGGCCCCTTCCCCGATGTGCTCCTCTCGGAGTCCATTACAGTCGTGGGTGCGTTGGCGCAGAGTCGGTTTTTCCATGAATGACCTCGCTTTGGGGGTGACGAGGCCAGGGAGGCCTCGGCCTCAGTCCAGACCGAGCCGGCCGCTGAGGAAGTTGATTATATAAGGCCTTAGGAGGGAAGGTTCAATAACAGTTTTCAGGGATCCGACTTTTGCCGCGCGCTCGACGGAATGCACCCGGTCGAACTGCTCTGCGGTCTCGAGGCTCAGCCGCGTGCGAACTGCGGCGAGGGTCTCGCTCAGCCGCGCCTCGAGCGCCATGCGACGCCTCCCGGTGGAGGATTTGAGCTTTTCCCGGACTTCGAGGATTGCCGGATCCTGCTCAACTCTTCGGTTGATGCTCGAGTTGAACACCACGGAGGCTGCGGCGCTGCCGCCAATGACCGAGGCGAAGCTGCCCTTGAGGGCGACCGCCTCCATCTCGCCGTTGAGGGCTGTGGAGAAGACGACGTATGCCCCCCCGTGATATCTCGAGAGCACAACCAGGAGCACCGCCCCCCGGAAGTTCACCAGGGCGCGCCCGATCTCTGCGCCATGGAC
>QKIM01000607.1 GCA_003249585.1 Deltaproteobacteria bacterium | reverse complement strand
GCCGCTGGGGTACCGTCCATCAGTACAAGAACCAGGACACCATGGCGATCACCTTCCCGGGAGATTTTCCTGCCCATAATCCCTGCAACTGGGGTCATACCGACTACAACGACGAGGTGGCAGAGCATCTGGAATCAGAGATATGGGATCCTCTGCGCGAGAAAAAGGAAAACGAGGAACACGTCACGCCAGAGGTACTCACGAGCATGCTGAAAAAAGCGCAAGCTCACTTCTGGTCCAAGCTGGTGGCCATCGGAAGCGGTCCCGGTGGAGGGGGCTTCACCGGGGTCGAGCAGAACCTGAGGAACAGGTATGACAAAGCAAGGGACGGCTGGTGGAAGCCCCTGTGCATGTCGAAGCGGGTGAAAGCCGCCCCCATGTCTCCCAGCATCATCTAGCCAGCACAACTACTCAAGGAAGAACCATGAACTACATCCAGATCAGGTCGACGTGCGAAGGGGATGCCGCTCGATTCCGAAACATGCTGAACAACCCCAAGAAGTTCAGGCTTCTCAAGGGACAGCCGCTCCAGGACACCTTCCCTGGCGAAGCCGCCTACCGAATGAGCGACGAGTTCCCAGACAACATTGCCCTGCACGATGTTCTCTACAACCTCGACAGGCAACTCATCATCAACGAGCGAGTTCGGACATTCCTCGAAGCGGAGGGAGTACAACACGTGGAGTATCTGCCGATCCGGGTGATCAACCACAAGGATCGTGAGGTCAAGGAGCGTTACTTCATCGCCAACATGTTGCCGCTCGTGGATTGCATCGATCAGTCCAAGACAAGGTTTGAGTGGAATCCACTCAATGACCAGCAAATGATGGATGTAGAGAACCTCACCCTGGATGAAAACAAGATCCCTGCCAATTTCAAGCTCCTGCGCCTGAAGTACCTGCCCACGGTGACGCTGATCCATCGAGAGCTTGCCATGAAGATGAAGGAAGCGAAGTTCCGAGGCTTCGAACTGGAAGAAATCTCGGACTATCGCTGGTCCTGAGGAGCTGACATGGAATCCCTGGCGGAAGTCAGTGAAGAACTCGTCACCCTGCTCAACTTTCACGTCGAGGGGGCGACCCAGGTGGCGGAGCCCCTTCAGCAACTCGCCAACGCCGACGCGGTGTGTACCTACTACCAGGCGGTCGGAATCTGTGAACTCCTGCTGGATGCGGAGGTGGACGCCTTCTTCCACCACCTCATCCGGAGCGCGCAGTCGAGGCGGTGGATGCTGGAACGAAGCCCGTCGCTCGAATCCCCTCCCCTCAAGCTGCTCAAGGCCAGCAACGCTCGCGGACTCCACGGAGCGATGGCCGCCCGCCAGTGGGGGCTCGCCCGGGACATCGCGAGACTGTCCGGGACGGCCTGCGCGGAGGGCACGGAGTACGAGGATGACTTCTGCTGCGCCCACTTCCTGCACCGCTACGTGCAGGATGCGCCCCCGGAGGAGCTCCAGTCCATCCTCGAGCGCTTCGAGGCCGCACTCGAGGGAGGCGCCTCCTCCCACTTCGAGCTCTGCCGCCACCTGCTCGCGCGCTCCCAGGAGGGCTGCTCCCAGGCCTTCTCGGAACTGCTGGACGAGCGCGCGGCGAAGCTGCGGAAGATGAAGAGGGAGTCCGCGTATGCATCGGACGCACTCTTCGTGCCACTCTCCTCCGTCTTCGTGGAGGGGCTTGCCTGGCTGAGCCTCATGGAGAAGGCGGGGCTGAAGACGGAAGCGGAGTACCCCTACTGTCCCTCGCTGGCCCGCCGCGAGAGCTACGCCCCCTTCGTGGTGAGCACGTTCCCGTCGCTCCCGCTCTGAGCCTCCCGAGCAGGGCTCAAGCGGAGTTCTCCTTCCCGCAGATGGGGCAGGTGTACCTGGCCTTCCCATCCTTGCCGAGCGCCACCACGGGGCCCTGGATGAGTGGCGCCGGAGGCGTGTTCTTGTCGTTGTGGAACATGAGATCGAAGGCGCGCGCCACGTTCTTGCCCTCGACCTTGACATCGAAGGAGTAGTTGACGAACTCGGCCTTGCCCTTGGTCTTGCCGGAGACGACTCCGCCGCCCGCCGAGCCCGCCTCGTCACCCGTGCTCGTCTCGAAGTTGGAGTCCTTCACGCAGAGCGGATTGCCCTCCACCTTGACGCTGGTGCTGCCCTTGGCGGTATTCGAGGACTTCGCGATGTTGGGGTACGGGAGGGGAATGGGACCTCCCGGGCTGGGCGTCTTGCAGACATCCGGGAAGATGATGGTCACACCGTTGCTGTCCTTGGTCACCACCGACATCTTGTTCACGCCGACCGTGTTGGCCATGTCATTCCCTCCGTCGTGAGTCGAATGCCTTGCACGTCATGCGGCCCGTCCGCCAGGGGCACCATCGCGCGCCACAGCAGGAAGAGACGGTGCTCATCCGTGTCCAGGATGACGGTGTCCAGGTTCAGTGACGGGTGGGCGTCCTCGGCCCCCGCGAGCGCCACGGTGGCCTTCGGCGCCACGCTGGGGAGCGAGAACGAGAGCCGGCCCAGCGGTGAAGCATTGACGACCGTGACGGGCTCACCGCCCTTCAGGTAGCTGGAAGTCACCAGCCCGGGCGAGGCCGCGCTGAGGAAGCGCCGATCGAAGTCCTTGGGCAACATCGGCTTGCGGTTCTTGTCCCACGCCTCGT
>QKIM01000488.1 GCA_003249585.1 Deltaproteobacteria bacterium | reverse complement strand
GGCAAAGTAGGCCGCGGCTTTTTTTAAGAAATCACGCTCCATCCGAAGGCGTATATTCTCTCGCTTCAGCCGCCTCAGTTCCTCTTTGTCATCGGTCGTCAATCCCGCGTCTCCGCGCGCTCCTGCATCGATATCTGCCTGAGTCACCCAGTTGCGAAGCGTGTTCTCAACTATCCCTGTGTCCCTTCGCGCCCCATGCGCCCCGAGCCCATGCGCCCCGATCAGGCCTCCTCCATGACACCGGAGACAACCTCCCCCGCGCCCATGAAGGAAGCCCGTCCCAAGCCTCCGCCGGCACGGCCGCTCTACGGGGTCTCCCCAAGACCGGACGACTGATCCACTGGCGGCGATCTGCCACCGCTTTATTCCATTTTTTAAATAGGGGGTAGAAAACCGAACAGTGTTCGGGTAGAATGACCATGTGGACTGTGGTGCTACACCGAACCTAGTGTTGTGAGGCCGCATGCGCCACTGCTCGAAAATGAGGCGCCCATGAAATCCCCCCGGGAACGACGACAGCTTCGAACGAAAGAACACATCCTCACGGTCGCTCGCGACATGGTGCTGCAGCATGGGTACGCAGGGCTCTCCCTGAGGGCGGTCGCCAAGGCCGCCGACTACAGCCCCTCGGGCCTGTATGAGTATTTTTCCTCCAAGGACGAGCTCATGGATACGCTCTCGAGACGATCGGGGGATCTTTTGTCCGAGGCATTGGCACAGGCGGCAGCGGGAGCAGATCCGCTGTGTGACATCGGACTGGCCTATATTGCCTTCGCCCTGGAGAACCCGGAGGAGTTTCAGTTGTTGTTTTCCCGAACGCGCTCAAAGCGTGAGGGGCTCGATGAGGCGGTGACCGGCAATAACCCGTACGGGCTCCTTCTCGGGCAGGTCGTCCGCGCTCAAGAGCGGGGGGCGCTCTCCACCGACCTCGCTCCCGAGATGGTGAGCTATGCACTCTGGGCACTTGTCCACGGGATCGCCACGTTGCGCCTCTCCCACCTGAGTGGGTTCAGGGCCGACTTTGAGTCTGTCGACCGGGGGGCCATCACCGCTCTGCTCCAGGGGTTGCGCCCGGGAGTGTCGAACCCCATCAGCCCGTGAAATATCCCAGTGTCTCAAGGGGTGCCCGAGGACCCCCTTTTTTTGCCCTTTAAAGAACAGTGTACGGTTTATGTACATTGTATGGTGTACAACATGACGAAATGGAAACGCCCCCCCTCACTCCTCCTTCTCCTCGGCGCCGCCCTCATTGCCCTCGCGTACATGCGGTGGGGTCTGGCCCCGATGGCCTGGATGGTCCCCATCCCGTTTCTGCTCTATCTGGAAGACACCTCCGGAAAGCGGCAGCTTCTCTTTGTGCTCCTCGCCCCCTGCGTCGGCTTCACCCTGGCCACCCTCAAGATCATCACCCACCCCCTTCCCTGGTATATGGCGCTGCTGTTCGGCATTCCCATCGGATTCTTCCATGGTTTGCCGTTGCTCCTCTTCGCGCTCACCCGGCGCTGGGTACCCCGGCGCGGGGTCATCCACTGGGAAATTTTTCTCTTCGCGTCTTTGGCGACGCTCAGCGAATGGGTACAGTATACGTTCACCCCGCTTGGGACCTGGGGCTCTCAGGCGGATACGCAGATCGGACACCTGCCGCTCCTGCAGATGATCTCCTTGACCGGCATCTCGGGTCTCTCCTTTCTCATGTACTGGTTTGGAGCCCTCGCTGCAGGGTGGTTTACCAACAAGAGGAAATCACTCAAAATCCATTCGGCCGTTGCGGGCCTGCTCTTCGTCGGGATTCTTGTCTACGGCCAGCTTAGAATCGAGTACGGAACCCGGCGGAACACCCGGACGATAGCGGTCGCCACCATCGCGACCGACTCGACGGTCGGCACGTCGAAGGCACTTCCATCCGACCCGTATCGCCAAGGGAACCTGGACGCTCTACTCCGAAGAACCCGACGCGCCGCCCGCATGGGGGCTCAGGTGATCGTGTGGACCGAGGCGGCGACTCTGGTGCTGACCGAAGAGGAGGAGGTCTTCCTGTCGAAGGTCAGCGCCACGGCGCGGGAGAGCGCCGTGCATCTTGTTGCAGCGTACGTCCTGCTGCTGGAGCGTGACCCGGTGAAATACCGAAACGCCTATGTCTGGATTCGTCCCGACGGCACCATCGATCACACGTACCTGAAACACCGGCCGGTGCCCGGGGAGCCGGTAGTGCGTGGGACCGGACCGTCGCCGATGGTGGTCGGCTCAATGGGCAGGATGTCCGGTGCGATCTGCTACGATTTCAATTTCCCGGCTGAGGGAAGAGAGAGGGCGGGCGCCGAGCTGGTCCTCCTCCCATCCTCGGACTGGCGTGGCATAGATCCCATCCATACACAGATGGCAGCCCTGCGGGCCATCGAGAACGGCTATTCCCTGGTCCGCTCGACACGCTTCGGCTTCAGCGCGGCCTACGATGTCTACGGGCGGCTGCTGGGGGGGAGATCATCCTTCGAGAGTCACGAGCCCATCCTGCTGACATGGGTTCCGCTCTCACAGGTGACGACCCTGTATGCGCTGCTGGGGGACTGGTTCCCTGCACTCCTCGTCCTTTTTCTCTCTGGTCTCCTCATGGGACGCTTGGCCGTCGTCGGCTCCAACGCGATCAAGG
>QKIM01000070.1 GCA_003249585.1 Deltaproteobacteria bacterium | reverse complement strand
GTTTCATGGGACCACCCGGGTTGTTGTCCGACATGGAGTGCAGCGGCGTCAGCAGCGCTTCGACTGACATCGGCGGGGTGGAACAGCCTCGCGCCGTTATCGTCAGGAGGTGGGAGGGGAGCACCTGTCACAGCGGCCCGTGACCGCATCCACTGGAAATCTGCAGGTGGTACAGAGCCGGACGGCCACCGTGGGATCGTCGTAGCTCACGCCGGGGCTGAGGGTGCCCTGAAACCTGCCGGGCTCCTGTGAGAAGGCGTCATGGTGCCGGTCGTATTCACCCAGATCGGCGGGCTGCGCGTACATCAGCATCGCAGGGAGCGAAGGCGCATAGGGACGTGGCTCCTCGGCGGGTGTGGGAGCCGCAGCCACCGCCTGGACATCTTTGCGACCGAGGAGCCGTGCAAAGGTGAGGAGCCTGGTGTAGCGGCAGAAATGCAGCTCGACCGTATCACCCACGTCGACCCCGAAGAAGAACCCTTCGGGGACGGTGTGGTTCTCCCCGTCCACAAAGAGGAAGTGCTTCTTGAATCCCAGGGAGGAGGGGTGCTGCTCCTTTTTCTCCACGGGGCCCCGAAAGACCGTGAGCGTCGCCTCTCCCAGCGCCGCCTTGTACGTCTGCATCCTGCCGAAGAGGAGCATGGAACCGAAGGCGCCGACTCCTGCGAGGATGATGGCCGGCAGCACCAGGTGACTCGCGATCATGCCCAGACTGAGACCCAGGGTTATCACCGCCACGATCCCGAAGCTGGTCCGGTACCGACGGAACCGGTCGTGTATCTGTCGGATCTCTTCGGGGGTCGCTGGAGCGGTGAACATGCGCCCATGCTATCACAGTTTGGAAAAAAGTCCCTTCGCCTTTTCGATAGTCCACCCCGCCACGGTGGAATCTGGCATGATGGGAGGGAGACGTCGGCGCGCGTCTTCGAGGAGGGAGTGGCATGCACCGAAACACGATCTGGCAGGGGCAGGGGAAGACCCTGCTCGTCACGCTCGCTGCACTGGTTCTTCTCGTCGGATACATGGTCTGGCGGGGCGTGAGCCAGGGCGTCGAGACCCCCCGGACCATGTGGGTGTGGAGTCTCGTCGCCATCGCCGTCCCCATCCTGCACCAGCAGTGGGTGTGGCTCTTCTGGCGTCTGGAGCTCTCCTCCTCCTGGTTCACCAGACACTGGGGCTTCCGACTGGGTTTTGGCGTCTACGCAGTGGGCTTCATGTTCATGTTCGCCGGTCGCCTCGTGGCCCTCATCCCGGTGGGGATCGCCTCAAAGGGGAGCCTCGGCCTCCCTGTATGGCTCACCTGCGGAGCCGCAGCGCTCATTACTGTGCCTGTGGCATATCTCGCCTGGTCTGTCGGGCGCTACTTCACCATCTCAAGGGCCCTGGGGATCGATCATTTCGACAAGACGTACAACGTCCCCTTCGAACGCCGCGGCATCTTCAGGTACACCAACAACGGCATGTACATCTACGGATTTCTCTTCCTCTATTACCCGGGGCTCCTCTACGCTTCGGAGCAGGCGCTCCTCATCGCGCTGTTCAACCACCTCTACATCTGGACGCACTACTTCTTCACGGAGCGGCCCGACATGGAGGTGATCTACGGAGGGACCCCAGAACGATGACCTCGTGGGCACCGGCCGGGTCGCCGCCCGCGAAATCGACTTTCACGAAAATCTGCCAATGGGGGAGTGGTGCGATGGCTCGGCCGGCGCTTCCCCTTTTTCACGCCCAGTGGTAACCTCCCTGCAAAGGCGCTGTTCGTTTACGGAAAGGTGACTGCAATGAAAATACTGATCCAGCTGGCCATTCTGACGTTCCTGCTCACCGGATGCAAAAAGGGCGAGGAGGGACCCTCCGCAAAGCCGCCCCACAAAACGCAGCACGCGAGCCCTCATGGCCCCAGCATCGACAGCCCCTTCCACAATGGCATGGAAGTGGACCGGTACACGCCCTTTCGGACAGCGAAGGAGTACATAAACCTCCTCGAGAAGCCCAAACGGCTCATCTGGAAGAAGCCTGACCTGGTGATCAGGACGATGGCCCTCAAGGGCGACGAGGTCATCACCGATCTGGGCGCCGGAGCCGGATCCTTCGCGCTCAGGTTCGCCAAAGTCCTGACCAGAGGGCACGTGTACGCACTGGACGTCCTCCCGGGCATGGTCGCCTACATGAAGAAAAAGTCCGGGCCCCTGCACCTTGACAACCTCACCATCCGGTTGACCGATGCGACAAAGCCCACCCTGGGACCCAAGACCACCATCGCCTTCGTGAACAACGTCATCCACTTCGTGCGCAAGCCGGGGGAGTGGATCGCCCACATCGCCTCCCAGCTCCCCAGGGATGGCAAGCTGGTGATCATCGACTTCAAGATGGGCCCTCTCCCCGCCGGGCCTCCGGATTCCCACAAGGTGGATCCCAACAAAGTGAAGGTGTTCGCCAAGGCGGCGGGGCTCTCCCTGGCCCAGGAACAGTTGACCCTCCTGCCCTATCAGTACATGCTGGTCTTCAGGAAAACCTCCGGCAAGGAGCCCCAGGCCTCCGGTCCGGGCGTGCTCCCTCAGGTGCTCGTGGGGAATGGGGTGCTGCAGCTGGAAAAAGCCCCGCTCAAGAAAGAACCCGAGCTGGTGGTCATCAAGGATCGAAAGCA
>QKIM01000489.1 GCA_003249585.1 Deltaproteobacteria bacterium | reverse complement strand
CCTCCCCATCACCAGAACAGAAACGGAAAGCAGTGATTTCAGGGGAACCATCTTGCACCAGCGCCCGTCTAAGGGGTATATCCCATGGGGATTCGTCCCTGACACCGGCACCAGACCGAAAGGAGTCTCGTTATGAAAACGTCCATTATGCTTATGCTTATCTCTTCACTGTTCCTCTTCGCCGCCTGCGATGACGACAGCGACTCCGGGCCCGACTACGAAGATCTGTGCGCCACCTCCTGCGCCATCGACGACACCTGCAACCTGCTGGACACCCTGACCGTGGCCGAGTGCGAGGCGGCTTGCCAGGAGCAGGCCGTGAACCAGCTCGACGGCTTCTTCGAGGCCTTCGTGGCCTGCAAGGAGGACCACACCTGTCAGGAGCTCTCCGAGGGCGGCGAGAACTCGACCATCTGCTACGACGAGAACGTGGAGGAGTGCACCACCGACACCACGGACTATCTCGAGACCGCCTGCACCGTCCGTCTGGACTGTGACGGCATCTCCGAGCCCACCACCGAGGAGATGGAAGACTGCATGGATACCATGCTGGCCGACGGCAACGTGCTGCGCTGCTTCACCCCCTCCACCCTGGCCGAAGCCACAGCCTGCATCGCGGACAGCGACTCCTGCACTCCCGACCCCGTCAAGATCTGCGTCGAGGACGTCCTGGGCCTCACCCTCGGCAACAGCTCCTCAAACACCACCAACTGAGATTATTCTCTGGGCCGCCCCCGCGCGGCCGTGATCCGGATCCCCAGTTTTTTCGCCAGGAGGGTCAGTCTTCTCCGTGAGATCCCGAGGAGGTCGGCGGTCTTCGTGAGGTTGGAGCCCGTGACCGCAAGGGCGTAGGTCACGATCTTGCGAGCCTCGCGGTCCAGGTGGTCGTCCAGAGAGAAGCCCTGTCCCAGGCGCGGCATGTGGTCCAGCCAGGCGTCAAAGGCCTTCTGTGCCGCCAGAGAGGTGGGGCGGACCGTCTCCCGCACGGAGAACCCGGGAAACCCGGAGAGGTGATGGGCGAACAGCTCCCGCTGATCTCCCGCGGCGTCCACGGCATGGGCGATGGCGGCCCTGAGCCCGGAGACGTTCTCTTCCCACTGGTGGCGGACCAGGGCGGCCAGAAACTCCTGGGTGCAGAACTTGGGGGGGAGCCGACGCTCCCGGCTGAAGAAGGCGGTGTAGTATTGGGTGAGGGCCGGGATCTCCTGGACCCTGTCCGCCAGGGAGGGTACCTCAACGGGAAACACCGAGAGCAGGGCGAGCAGGTCGCCGTTGAAGGTGCCCAGATCCATGGCCTTGGTGAGGTTCTGCGAGGAGGATGCCACCAGGGCAGGGGCGCGGCTCTCGGCCGACGCGGTTGGGATGGATTCGCCGAGCCACTGGGCCAGCTCCTCCTGCAACTCAAGGCTCAGGGCGCCCACCTCACGGATGAAGAGGGTGCCACCGCCCGCCTCTCTGGCCGCCTCGAGGAGGGCCGTCCTGGTCGCGGCGGGGCCCTGGGGCGCCGTGAGCGCCGTGGGCGCGGAGAATTCCACGAAGCGCTCGGGGGCCCTGTGGGAATAGCGGTGATAGAGTTGCGCCAGGGTGCGCTTTCCCGAGCCGCGCGGGCCCTCCAGCAGGAGCGGGAGGCCTCGCCGGGCAGAGGTGGACACGTAGGAGACGACGCGCGCAAGCGCGGAGGACTTCACGATGAAACCGCGGGGGATGCGGAGCGCCCGGTCTGCGCCCTCGCCCAGGGTCTCGCGCCAGGCCAGGGCATCGTCCCGTGCCCGCATGAGGAGGGTCTGGATGACCTCGGCCGGCAGCTCCCGGTGGAGAAACCCCCAGGCGGACAGGGTCCCGATGGAGACCGCGATCCACCGGTCGATGGAGGCCCCGACCACAAGGACGGAGAGCGCGGGGATTCTCGAGGAGAGGGCCTTGAGCACCTCGGCCACGGGGGCGTCGGGGAGGGAGGAGCTGACCAGGACCAGGGAGATCTCTTCGCTGGTCAGGAGGCGGCGGGCACCCTCGAGGGTCGCCGTGTGGACCACGCCCACCGGGGCGGCCAGGGTTCGTACGAAGGCCGCCCAGTTGCGGTTTTCATCGATGATGATGATCTCTGGCCGTGCGCGCTTCATGAAAATGTACCTTACTGTACATTTTTACAGGAGATGGGCCCCAGTGCCCACCATTTTTCGGCCACCTTGGCGAGATCCGTGAAGGTCACCTCCCGGCGCTGGCCCTTGTCGTTCTCCAGGGTGAGGGTGATGGACCCGCAATACGCAGTGACCGGGCATTTGCTGGAGGCGAAGGGCGCCTTCTTGGGCGAGGGACAGGGTGAGAGCCGTTTTTTGCGCAGCTCGAGGTTCTGGGTGTCCACGCCCTTGAGGCAGGCCTCCCAGTCGTAGTTCAGGGCCTTGGAGGGACAGGACTCCTTGATGAGTCCCCCGAGGATCCAGGTATTCAGATCCTTCCACGCCTTGATCTTGATGGAGCGCACCAGTCTGAGCTGGAGCTCCATGATGGTCCTGCTGGTGAAGAACTTTGGAACGATTACCGTCTTCCTGGCGGTGGGGTCGGGCGGGCAGTTCTCCTTGCGCTGTTCCCCTCCCTTGCAGGAGGACAGGAGAAGGACGGTGGTGAACAGGGTTGCGGGGAGGCGGGGCATG
>QKIM01000612.1 GCA_003249585.1 Deltaproteobacteria bacterium | reverse complement strand
GCCTTGACCCGCACCATGGCCGCATAGTGCGGGCCGTTGCTCCCGCTCCCCACGCCGGCGGACACAGCGAGGAAACGGTAGTTGTACACGACCTCTGCACCGATGAAGCCCGTGGGCGTCCCGATACCCAGATTGGCGTTCAGCGAGACGCTGTTGTGCTCTGTGGGCATCATCCACGTGGGCTCGGATTTTTCGGCGGCTTGGGCCGCTAGGGGCAAAAGTGAGATACAAAGGACAACCAGGAGATTTTTCATCGCATCACTTCCGTGGAAGCACCTCCACCCAGAGGTGCATACGCTTGCTCAGTTCAGGGGGCGAGGACCACGCCGCTGGAGGCGGGAATGTCGATGGTGACCGTCTGGTCGGCGGCGACGGTGAAGGTAGCGGCGCGCAACTGGTCGTTGAGGACCGTCCCAGCGGCGAGCCCCAGGGAGGAGACATCCACGGTGACCGCCTGCGCCGTGGTCATGCGGGTGAGCCCCACGATGGCCACGTCGCCCGTGGCGGCCACGTAGCGGGCGAAGACCATGGTGTCCTCGGTGACCGCCAGGGAGATGTAGTCGCCGTGCTGCAGCGCCGTGAGGTTCTTCCGGGCGGTCCCCAGCTTCTGGATGTAGGCGAGGGTCTCGGCCTCGTAGGGAGTGAGTGCCGCGCTGTCGCGCCACATATAGCGGTTGTTGGGGTCGGCGCCGCCCCACTGGCCGTACTCGTCGCCGTAGTAGAGCAGCGGCGCGCCGGGGAGGCCCAGCAGCCAGGTCATGCCGATTCTCAGACGGATGTAGGGCTCCTCATCGACGGGGGCGACAGCCAGGTTGTACCACTGGTTGGAGGGGATGGAGCGGTCGTGGGCGGCGTCCTGCCCGCGATAGTCGGCCTGGGAGGCGAAGCGCGAGGTGTCGTGGCTCCCCAGATAGGGGGTCATGACCGCCCCCTCGGGCCACTTGGTGAGGCCGTGCTGCAGCCAGTAGTCGGCGTGGAGCATCCCGTAGTCCCCGTAGGCGAAGGTGTTGTAGGAGACCCCGTGGTAGAGGACGAAGTCGAACTGCCCGTCGAGGCCGTGGGGGCCGATGTACTTGGCGATGGTGCCGTAGTTCTCGTCGTTGCACGGGTCGGCGCAGTTGCCCCAGCCCATGGCCGTCTCGCCCATGAGGAAGTACCGGGTGCCCGCCGCCTCGAAGGTCTCCCGGACCGCGGCCGACAGGTTGCGGGTGGCGATCTCCTCCACGTGCTTGACGGCGTCGACGCGGAGACCGTCGAGGTCGAGCTCGTCGAGCCACCACACGGCGTCGGCCACGAACTGGGCGTTGGCCTCGGGCACGGTGTGGTTGATGTCGGGCATGTAGCTGGTGAACATGCAGTCCAGGGCGTGCTCCGTCCAGTCGCAGTTGGTCGTGCCGCACACGCAGCCCGTGCGGAACCACTCGGGGTGGGCCAGATTGTACTCGTGGTCCTCGTGGACGTGGTTGATGACGAAGTCCTGCAGGATGCGGATCCCGTGGGCGTGGGCGGCGGTGACCATGGCCCGCAGCGCCGTCTCGCCGCCCAGGCGGGGATCGACCTCGCGGGCCTTGATGGGCCAGTAGCCGTGGTACCCGGTCACCAGGTGCACACCGTCGGAGGCGAGGTAGGCGCCCGTGGGATTGGTCTGGAAGGGGGTGAGCCAGATGGCCCGTATGCCCAGGGCGTCGAGGGTGCCGTCCTCGATGCGCGCCGTGAGGCCGGCCAGGTCACCGCCGTACCAGTCCCCCGTGGCCTCGGCCCCGGCGGTGGGCCCGGGGTTGTTGGAGGGATCCCCGTCGACGAAGCGGTCGGTCATGACCATGTAGATGAGGGCGCCGTCCCAGGAGAAGGGGGTCTCTTCGACCCAGAAGATGAGGCGCTGCGGTTCGCCCACCTTGCCGCTCACGGTGCGGGGCCTCAGGGTGACACGGTATTTCCCCGTCTCGAGGCCCGTGAGGGCCAGGGTGACGTCGCCGCCTGCCGATACCGTGATCTCGCCGCCCGTGAGATCCCGGGTCACGAAGTCCTTGGTGAGGGTGGCCTCATAGCCCGCGGTGTCGGGGCCGCTGGCCTCTATGCCGTCCACGAAGGCGAGCTGGGCGCTGTAGGTGCCGCTGGTGCCGCCCCAGGCGGCCTCGCTGTCGTCCACCTCGAGGGAGGGGAGGCTGCAGTCGGGGACCAGCACCGCGGAGTTCTCGATGCCGCCCACGTACTTGCGACGCACCTGCCCTGCGTCGAGGCACCACACGTTGCCCGACCCGTCCGAGGAGCACAGGGCACTCTCGGCGCCGCCCGAGATAACGACCTTGTAGGCGTTGAGCCCCACGGGCAGATTCACGGAGGCGGTGTAGCGCCCATCGCCGTCGGGGCCCGTCATGAGGGCGGCGGTGCCCAGATCGAAGCCCTGCCACTCGCCCGCCACCACGATGCTGCCCACGGCGGAGCCGGGCGTGTAGGTGAAGGTGGTGGGACAGAGCAGGACGCAGGTGGGGACCGTGTCCACAGCCGTACAGGCGGGGGTCTCGGCATCGCAGGCCTGGTTGCTCCATTCGGTGCAGCCCTCGGCGCCGGTTACGCAGGTCTCGATGCCCGCTCCGGCGTCGTCGCACCGGGTCTCGTCCAGCGTGCATTCGTCGGCACAGGTGCCGCAGGAG
>QKIM01000352.1 GCA_003249585.1 Deltaproteobacteria bacterium | reverse complement strand
CAACTCTGGTACGCTCATCCACGGCGGGGGCCGTGTCCCCGCGCAACCCAAGGAGATGCAACTATGCGATGCCCCCACGACGGTTCCACCATGGGAAAACGTGTGTATGAAGCCGATATCGAGATCGACCAGTGCCCCGACTGCATGGGGATCTTCCTGGACACGGGAGAGCTGCAGCAGATCCAGTCCACGGTCGAACGCAACTACGACGCCAAGAAGGAGCACCGCCCCGACAAGGCCGCCGCGGCCTTCGAGGTGAAGCGGCAGCTGGACATGGATCCCATCGAGTGCCCCAACTGCAACGAAAAGATGATGAAGCGCGAGCACGGGTTCACCTCCCAGATCGTGGTGGACATCTGCCCGTACTGCCACGGTATCTGGCTGGATCACGGCGAGCTGGAGGCCCTGGAGATCTTCTTCGAGAAGCAGCGCGAGAGCGCCCCCTCCCTGGGGCGCATGGGCATGCTCTGGCTGGGCGTCAAGAGCTTCTTCGACCGGCAGGGGTGACCCATGGTCAAGCTGCTCCTCGTCATCGGTGCGGCGGTCGCCGGGTTCGCCCTGTGGGCAGTGCTCAAAGCCAGGCGGAGGGCCCGCCGGGCCGAGCTGCGCGGCAAGGTGCATATCTTCCTCGACGAGAAGACCTTCGAGGGGGCCGGCGGCCTTGAAATGACCGACGTGATCCGCGTCTCCATCGCGGCCCAGGCCTGTTTCCTCCTCCTCAACCGTGACGTCGACATCTACCCGGGGCTGGTCTCCATCGTGGTCTACCCCGCCTCCTACAAGCACGCCGACAAGCCCATGGCCGGCGTCGTGGGCCAGGGCGAGGTGAACGTGGCCGGCGAATCCTGGGGCACGGACCTGGTCGTGCTGGCCTGGAACCAGGTGGAGCGGGGCGCCAAGAGTCTCCGTGACGGACACAACGTGGTCTTTCACGAGTTCGCCCACCAGCTCGACGCGGCCGATGGCGACACTGACGGGATCCCCGTCCTGGAGAAGGGGCAGAGCCATGACCTGTGGGCCATGGTGTGCCAGGAGGAGTTCGAGGAGCTCACGGCCAACCTGGACAACAACCGCAAGCTGGTCATGGACCGCTACGGCGCCACCAACCCCGCGGAGTTCTTCGCCGTGGCCACGGAGTCCTTCTTCGAGCGGCCGCTGGAGATGCGTGAGAAGCACCCCGAGCTCTTCGAGGAGCTCAAATCCTATTACCATCAGGATCCCCTGCAGTATTTCGACCAGCGGGGACGCTGAGCACAGCCACCTGGAGGAGGCATATGGCGTACAGACACTTCGGGAGAAGCGGCGACATCTGGAAGCACCTGCCTTTGGCCCAGATCCTCCACATCGAGCGCCCGGCGACCTACATCGAGACCAACGCCGCCTACGCCACCTACCAGCTGGAGCACACCCCCGAGCTGGAGTACGGGGTGTTCCGCCTCATGGCGCACCGCACGGAGCTTCCGCAGATCGCCGCCTCGCGCTACGTACACCTGCTCACGGCCTTCAACCACGGCGACGCCCTCAGGACCTACCCGGGTTCCGCCGTGCAGGCCCTGGCGCTCCTGGGCGAGTGGGCCGGCCGCATGGTCTTCTACGACCTGGATCCCGACGCCGTGGCCTCATTGGAGCGGTACATCGAGGTCAAGGGGAAGGACCACCTGGCCACGGTGCGGTGCGAGGACAGCATCGACGCCGCCTGGGCGATGATCGACACCCTCGGCCCCTCGGCCTTCATCCACTTCGACCCCTACCTGGTGCTGCAGCCGGGCCCCTCGGGGCGCTCCTATCTGGACTGCTTCATCAAGGCCGCCGCGGGCGGCGTGCGGGCCGCGCTCTGGTACGGGTTCATGACCCGGCCCGAGCAGAAGCGCATCCGCGCTGCGCTCATCGCCGCCCTCAAGGAGGCCCGGGTGCCCTCCACGAAGGTCCACGCCATGGAGCTGCACCTGGCCCGTCTCGGGGAGGTGCTGCCGCCCTTCAACCCGGGGATCGCCGGCTGCGGGCTGGCCGTGGCCAATCTTCGGGGCTCCTCCATCGACGCCATGGAGGTCCTCGGCCGCGAGTGTGAGGCCCTCTACCGGGGCGCCCGCTACGCAGACCGCTTCGAGGCCGACCAGGTCTTCGCCCCCTGGTTCGTGAACCGGCCCCGGTGAGGTGAAGCACGTGACCCCAACGACTCCGCTCCCCATGGACGAGCACGATCATGAAGACCACGGCCACGACAGAGAAGAGCGCGGGCATGACCACGAAGAGCACGGGCATGACCACGGACACCACGACAACGAGCACGGCCACGGACACGAAGAGCACGGGCACGGGGGGCACCACCACCACCACGTGAGCGGCAAGGCCCTCACCTTCTCCATCATCCTCAACGTCCTCATCACCGTCGCCCAGGCCGTGGGCGGCTTTCTGTCGGGCTCCCTCTCCCTTCTGTCCGACGCCCTCCACAACTTCAGCGACGTGGTGGCCCTGGTCATCTCCTGGGTGGCCAACCGGCTGGTGCGGACCCGCTACGACCGCAAGCGCACCTTCGGGTTCAAGCGGGCGGAGATCATCGCCGCCCTCATCAACGGGGTGACCCTGCTGGTCATCGCCGCCAACCTGGCCATCGAGGCCGTCAAGCGCCTGACCTCGCCCCAGCCCGTAGGGAC
>QKIM01000592.1 GCA_003249585.1 Deltaproteobacteria bacterium | reverse complement strand
CGCCGTGCTCTTCCTCTGGATGGACATGCTGCGGCGCAGGTCCGTGCTCCTGTTCTCCCCCAGAGCATTCCGGCTGGATCGCGAGCTCATCGGCCGGATCTTCTGGTGCAGTTCGGCGCCACGGAGGAGATCCTCCCCCTGGCCGTCCCCTTCGCCCGCATCACCATCTTCAGTTACTTCCTCTACGGGCTCTCCCTGGCGCTGGGCTCCACGGTGCGGTCCGAGGGCCAGACCTTCCCGTCCATGGTCGCCCGGCTGCTCACGGTCACCTTCAAGATCTCGGGCACCTGGCTCCTGGTCGTCTCCCTGAGGCGTGGCATGCAGGGGGCCGCCATCGCCACCGCCATCTCCCACCTGGTCGCCGTGCTCTTCCTCTGGATGGACATGCTGCGGCGCAGGTCCGTGCTCCTGTTCTCCCCCAGAGCATTCCGGCTGGATCGCGAGCTCATCGGCCGGATCTTCTCCCTCTCCACCTCCACCTTCATCATCTACGGCGCGGGGACCATCACCAGCATCGTCATCAACCGCACCATCGCCACCACGGGCTCCGCCGTGAACCTGGCCATCTACGGCGTCATCCACCGGATCCGCACCTTCCTGTACACGCCCATTCTCGGGCTCAACCAGGGGCTGTCCCCCCTCGTGGGCTTCAACCTCGGCAGGGGACGCACGGACCGCATCCGCAAGGCCTACGGGCTGACCGTCCTGATCACCGTCTCCCTGCTGGTACTGCTGACCCTGGTGTTCCAGCTCTTCCCCTCGGAGATCATGACCTTCTTCGCCAACGGCGCCCACTTCGAGCGGGCGGGGGACTTCGCCCTCAGGACCTCCACCAGCCTCATCTTCCTGACAGCCATCCCCATCACCATGACGGCCCTCACCCTCTCCCTGGGCCGCGCCGGGCTCTCCTCCGTCCTCTCGCTCTCCCGCCAGGTCCTCTTCTTCGTGCCCCTGGGCGTGCTCCTGCACCACCTCACGGGGATCCGGGGCATCTGGTACGCCTACATCCTGTCGGACGTCGCCAGCTTCGCCCTGGGCCTCGGCATCGCCCTGTACATCTTCCGCACCATGCCGCCCCACGACGAACCCGTCGGGGAATCCACCCCCTGAGCGCCCTTACATCTGAAAGAAGTTTCGGATGCGGGAGACGATGGTCTTGGTCACCTCCTCGCGGGGCTTGACCACCTTCTCCTCCTTGGCCGTCTGCGCCTTCTCCAGCTGCCGCGCCCGGGTGCCCAGCCGCTGCCCGATGGCCTCCACCAGGGCCTCGGTGCGGGAGATGATCTCCCTGAAGGCCCCCTTGTCGAGGACGTAGCACTCCGTGTCCGTGACGGCGATGACGTTGGCCGTGCGCCGCTCCCCGGTCATGAGGGACATCTCCCCGAAGAAGTTGTACTGGGAGAGGGTCGTCACGGTCTGCATGGTGGTGGCCGCGTGCCCGATGGACACGTCCACCTGCCCGGAGGCGATGATATAAAAGGAGGACCCCTCGTCGCCCTGGCGCAGGATCAACTCTCCCGCGCCGAAGAACCGGCCCACGAGGTTGCGGGCCAGGGTCTCGCGCTCCTGGTCGGAGAGGGGCTCCAGGAAGGGCACGCGGCGCAGAAGGTCCAGGCGCTCCTCGCGCATCTGTTCCTTCTGGCGCTCCTCCTCCCGGCAGTCGATGTTGCGCAGGTTCACGTCGCGGATGGGGAAGGGGATGGTGATGCCGTCGCGGCTGAGCTGGTACCACACCCGGCTCTTCACGCGGTCCTCCACCCGCTCCCGGAACCCGAACTCGTCGATGTAGAAGTAGAGGCGGTAGGAGATGGAAAAGTCGTCGAAGCTGCGCACCACCACGTAGGGCTTGGGCGTGGACAGGATCCCGTCCACGTCGGACACGGCGCGCATGAGGGAGGCCTTGGCCCGGTTGGGCGGAACGCCGTAGGGGAGGCCCACGACGACCTTCTGCCGGTGCACGGAGGTGGGGACCGAAAAGTTGATGACGGGCGCGCGGGTGACCACGTTGTTGGGGATGATGACCGTGTCCAGGTGGAGGGTCTCGATCTTGGTGGAGCGCCAGTTGATCTCCAGCACCCTGCCCTCCTGGTTGTCGAACTTCACCCAGTCGCCCACCTTGAAGGGCCGCTCGATCTCGATGGCCAGGCCGCTGACGATGCTGGAGAGCAGATCCTGCAGCGCGAAACCGAGGACGGCGGTGAGGACCGCCGAGGTGGTCACGATGGAGGTGACGTCGACCCCCTGCTGCCCCACGACGATGACCACGATGACCACATAGACCACCAATATGATGATGTCCTTGATGATGACGGGGACGGTCACGCGGCGGTAGTGGCCCAGGAAGAGGTCGAACACCCCCACGGCTACGGCCAGCACAACCGCCAGCGTCAGAATGATGACGCTGGCGAGGTTGAGGATGCGAAAGAAGGTGGGCGCATACATGTGCGACGCCACCGTGAGCAGGAACAGGAAGAAGTACCCATAGAAGATGGAGATGGGCCGCTTGATCCGCTGGACGATGGGCCGCCCGCGGAAGCGGATCCGCAGCCCCAGCAGCATGACCGTGAAGAGCGCCCCCATGACGAGGCCGGGGAGGATCGGTTCGATGGCTATCTTCATGCTCTGGTACCAGGTCATGTCAACTCCTCGGGCCG
>QKIM01000675.1 GCA_003249585.1 Deltaproteobacteria bacterium | reverse complement strand
GTCACCTGGAAGCAGCTCCACAACGGAGAGGACAGGGTCGACGCGCTCCCGGACGCCCAGCGCCTGGAGAATCACGTGGCTGTGCTCGTAGTTCTCGGCGTCTTCCGCCTTGAGCTGGCCGATCTCCAGGAGTTTGTTGACCAGGGTCTGGTCCTGGGTCATCTGGTACATGCGCTTGTTGCGGATGATATAGGCACGGGAGTCCCCGACCTGGGCGATGAGGAGAATATCGTCGACCAGGGTGGCCGCGGTGCAGGTGGTGCCCATGCCCGTCTGGGCCCGGTTTGCACGGGCCGCCTGGAGGATGACGTCGTTGGCGTGGGTGATGGCCCCGATGAGCTTCATGGCCATCTGCTGACGGTCGGGGAAGTCCCCACCCCGCTCTGTCATCTTCTGATGGATGGCGTTCACCGCCAGCTCCGAAGCCACTTCCCCAGCGGCAGCACCCCCCATGCCGTCACAGACGGCGAAGAGCGAGCCGAAAGAGCTGATGGGGTGTTTCCGGATATCGGGTCTGAGTGAACGTTCGCCGGTCCCGAGGTTGGTGACGAGGAAGTTGTCCTCGTTGTGATCACGAACGGTCCCAACGTCGGTTCGGCCGAATACTTCAACCACTATTTCATAGTTTTCCGCCATAACAGTCCATAACCTCGAGACTAGCAATCCCATTGCGAACCATTCCCTACGATACCCCTTTTAAAATCCCATTTCAACATAAATACATCCCTGTTCCCTTTGGGAAAACCATGAACCCCACGGGCTCTCGTATGCTCCCGGATCCAAACCCCGCTCAGGTCCGGGGGCAGATACCCCAGAGCAGCACGCGAACGCCACAACACTCTGTCTCAAAAGGCCAATTTCAGGAATTATACCGCGGGGAGCCGGATGATCATCCGGGTTCCTTCACCTTCCTGGGACGTCACCTCCATGGTCCCGTGGTACCGGGAAACGATGTCATGAACGATGGAGAGCCCGAGTCCCATGCCCTTTCCGACCTCCTTGGTCGTGAAGAAGGGGTCGAAAATATGTTCCAGGATCTCCTCGGACATGCCGGTTCCCGTGTCATGGAAACACACCGTGACCACCCCATCCGCGCCAATCACAGAGATGGCCAGTCGGCGCTCGCTGCACTCCTCCATGGCTCCTGCGGCGTTCACCATGAGGTTCTCGAAGACCTGTCCCAACGGTCCCTTGTGGGCCATAACCACCGACTCTCCCTTAAATTGTGTGCTTACCTCAATCCCCTTCAGCCGGTGAGCCACAAGGGAGAGTGAGTTCTCCAGCACCTCCCTGAGATCCACCGGCGCGACCGGTGTCTCCCTGGGTCGCAGGGTGCTGGTGATGCGTTCGACCACCTGCTTGATGCGCTCAGTACCCCGGCTGACGACCCGGACCATGGCCCGTGCGTCAGCGATGGTCTCAGCGTCGGCGCCCTTCTGCTCAAGGACCTCTATCACCTCGCTCAGTGGTGCCAGGGAGTTGGTGATGGCGTTGACGGGATTGTTGATTTCATGCGCAATGCCGGCCAACAGCTTGCCCAGGGCGGCGAGACGCCCGGTGACCACCAGCTGCTGCTGTGCCTCCTCCAGCTCAGACAGGGCCTTCTTGAGCTCCTCGTTGGCCAGACTGAGATCATCGGTTCGCTCAGAGACCATGGACTCCAGGTTCAGGTTGAGCTTCTCGATGGTGGAGATCTTCTCGTGGATGGTACGCCGCATGGACTCCAGGGTGAAGGAGAGACGCCCGATCTCGTCGGCCTCTCCCTCGGGGCGCACCAGCTCCCCGAAGCGACCTGACGTGATGGCGGCCACGTTGCCCTCCAGCCTCTTGAGGGGGCGGGTGAATTCGGCGACAAAATAGACTACCCCACCTGTGCCGATGAGAAAGAGCATGAGGAAAAAGAAGAAGAGCCGACCGGCGCGCCCGACCCCCGCCGCGTGGAAGGGGTTCTCCTGTCGATAGAGCAACGCCACGACACCCACCCGCTTTCCGTTGTGGCTTATCGCCCTGAACGCACCGAACAGGCCCTGCTCGGGCAGCTGCAGGGGCCCTCCCTGCTCCATGCGCATACGGCTGCGCAGGCGCACGTGGAACCGGGGGATGGTTCGCTGCCCCTTGGACTTGGCGAAGACCTTTCCCCGACTGGGATAGTGATAGTACACGCCGTCATCGTATTCGGAGTACTCCTTCACCATCCTGTTGACCGACGCGATAAGATCCGCTTCGGAAAAGCGAGAACTGCGCTCCCACAGTGTCTTCTCGAAGGTCTCCAGCTGCTTGGTAGCCTTGTTGCCCAAAAAGTCGGAAACCAGCTTGCCATACTGTACGTAGCTCCAGTATGCGGAGAAGGCCGTGGCGATGAAGACCAGCAGCCCGAACCAGATGCCCAGCTTGAAACGCAGGCTCACCGGAGAGCGCACCTTGGAGTGATCCAGGATTCCCGAACGGGACATCCTCTGGAGCGCTGATGCGAGTTCGCGGCGCAAGGAGAGGAAGGCGTAGAGCTGCCCCCCGAGGACGAAGAGGATCACGAGGCCGGTGAGCAGAAGGAGGGGCTGAAGGCTGAGCCCGAAGGTGAGATGCCCCGTGAGGACGAAGAGCGTCACGGCCATGAGCATGAAGATGAAGGCGAGGGTGATGAGCAGATAGGGGTAA
>QKIM01000573.1 GCA_003249585.1 Deltaproteobacteria bacterium | reverse complement strand
GGAGATCCTGGCATCCCGGAGAGAGCAGGGAGGCCTCGGTCGGCACCTCGGAAAAGGTCGGGGGATCGGTGGACAGATCGATCTCGAAGAGGAAGGGGGTGACCTCGAGGCAGTGGATCCCGATGCAGGAAGGATCCCTGTACAGCCAACTGAGGTTCAGGAATATCTTCTGCCGTTCCACATCCTGGAAGGTGTTGGTGTACTCCGTGGCGCCGCCATTCAGGTAGAAGCTGGTCAGGATGGTCTTGACCCTGGTCTCTACGTTGTAGGCCACCACGTACGTCTCGTTGTCTTCGCCGATGTCCTCCCACTGGGCGACCCAGATGATGTAGGGGTGTCGTGCCGACAGGTAGCGGAAGGCGCGGCTCCTGGTCGAGATGCCGGGGAGAGCGTCGCAGGTGATGAAGGTCCGTTCCGGGAGATACTCTTCCACGCAGGCCGAGGTGTCCAGGTGGCAGGCGGAGCAGGTCGTGTCGCCCTTGAAGAACCCCAGCCCCTTGCAGTTGGGGAATCCGACAAAGGCTTCGTCATCGCACTCTTCCCCTTTATCAACGACGCCGTTTCCACAGAGGATGGCGCTCCCGGCTGGATTATCGCAGCCGGACGACGAGAGCAGCGCGACGGTGAGGAGCGTCACGAACAGAGAGAAACCAGCCAGTGGTTGGTGTGTGAGTATCATCTGTCAAGGTATACCCGAGAAGCGCTCGGAGGACAAGGTGGTATATGCACCCCATACCCTGGGCGCTTCAACGCCGGCGCGGTCGTTTTCCTTTGCCCGGTGGGGAAAAGTGTTCCATAAGGGAAGGGCAGCAGCCCGTTCACCCCCTGCGGGGAGGAGCCCCCATGAAAATACGCGTTCTTTTCGTGAGCACTCTTGTGATAACCATCGCCTTTGCGGCCTGCAAAGGGAGCAAGAAGGGCGAAGCCCCCGCGCCCGCCAAGAGCCCCGAAGGCCCAAAATCAGCCATGAAGCCCGTCATGGGGCCGGTCGCCGTGGTGAAGCCAGCGACATCCAAAACCGCGATCCCGGCGGTCCCCGCGGTCCACGCGGACGATCTGGCCACGGACGCCATGGTCAAGGTCTATGCGGGATTTCGCGCGGCCCTGGACAAGAAGGACGCGCCCATCGTCGGGTTCCACCTCTGGAAGGATTATGCCCGGCGCATGGCCCATGCGTGGAAGCAGTACGTGGCGAAGCGGGTCGTGAAGATGCGGACCTGGTCGGCCAAGCAGCTCACGGGGCCCCGCGCCGCCAGGGGGGTCATCTTCTACCCCTTCTCCGGTGCCGACATCCTCTACCCCGAGATCTTCTTCCCCACCTCGTCGGAGGTGGTCATGATCGGCCTCGAGCCGGCCGGGACGCTCATGGACCTCAGGGCGGCCACCACCGAGGACGTGGTCGGCTACGTGCACCAGATTGAGAGCACCATCCAGCACATCACCCAGCTCACCTTCTTCCGGACCAACACCATGCGCAAGCAGATGTTCCACGACAAGGTGCAGCGTATCAACGGGACCCTCCCGACCATCCTCTTCTTCCTCGCCCGGTTGGGATACACTGTGGAGGGGCTCGAGCGGGTGACCATCTCCTCAGAGGGCAAGGTCGAGAGCCAGGGCCGCGGCAGCTCCCTGCGCAAACCAGGGGAAAAGGTGCGGGTGGTCATGAGGCCCCAGGCCATGCGCGCCGACACCATGGAGGCGATGCAGATGAAGTCCTCCATGGACATGGACGGGATGACACCAGAGTCCATGGCTAAGGCCAAATCAAAGGGCATGGGCATGCACAGGCGCCGCCTGTCCATGAAGGCCAAAAAGAAACACCGCCGGCGCAAGGCCAGACGTGCGGAGCCTGTCTATACGGTAACCGGGAACCGCATCCAGTACCGCCGCCCCGACGGTTCCCGGGGGAGGGTGACCTACTTCTCCGCCAACCTCTCCGACGGCGCCTTCAGGGACCGCGCCGGGCTGGACGCCATGAAACCCCTGGTCGCATACATCCGCGGGCTGACCGTGGGCGTCACCTACCTCAAGGGGGCCTCGTACCTGATGTACAGGCCCTACTTCTCCCGCATCCGGGGGCTCATCCTCCAGCGCAGCGCCTGGGTCCTCCAGGACGACAGCGGGCTCCCCGTGCACCACTTCCTGCGGGAGTGGGAGAACCACTTCTTCGGCCGGTACCACAAGCCCATCAAGCTCTTCCGCGAGCGCTTCCAGCCCCAGCTCTTCGCCCTGTACAACGCCAAGGGCCGGAAGATCCCGGCTCTCCCCTTCGGTATCGGGTACAGCATCTACTCCAGCCGCTCCAACCTCCATCTCGCGAGGAAGATGTCGGCCAAGGAGGTCGAGGAGTACAAGCCCCGCTACGACAAACTGATGGAGTGGCTCAAGACCGAGGCCGAGAACGCGAAGAAGATGGCCAGGGACAAGGCGAAGGCGGCCATGGAGGCCGGGGCGCCCGGCGCCGGCGCGCCAGACGCCGTCGCGCCCGGCATGGAGCCCGCCATGAAGCCCTCCATGAAGGCGCCCGCCAAGGGCGGCGCGCCCGCCATGAAGCCCTGAGCCGATGGCTTTTCTCCGGAGACCACAGACAGGGGATCAGTCGTCGTCGCGGTGACGCTTTCGCTTTTTGAACCACAGGATGACAAAGGTGAGCAGG
>QKIM01000519.1 GCA_003249585.1 Deltaproteobacteria bacterium | reverse complement strand
GTCGAAACGTTCAACGACCAGCAGCTTGGATTCGGTCAGTTTGAGGCTCAGGGCGCAGCGGACGGCCGCCTTCCTCATCTTCTTGGGCACACGCAGTCCATAATCCCGAGGTTTCGGACCGAATACGACACCCCCGCCCCTCCACAAGGGAGAACCGCTGGTTCCTGTCCGCGCTCGTCCGGTACCTTTCTGCCGCCAGAGCTTCCTCCCCGTCGCTTTTACCTCGCTTCGGGTCTTCGTGCTGGCGGTGCCCATTCGCTTCGCCGCGAACTGGTACCGGAGGACGAAATGGAACAGGTGAGGCTTGAGCTCGACGGAGAAGATATCGTCCCGAAGACCGATTTCGCCCACCTTCTGAGCATCTTTATCCAGTACATCCACTGTGGGCATGACCTTCTCCCAGTCCCTTCCTACAGCTTGATCTCCACGTCGACTCCCGGCGGCAACTCCAGCTTCATCAGTGCGTCGACCGTCTGCTGGGTCGGCTCCAGGATATCCAGGAGGCGTTTGTGTGTGCGGATTTCAAACTGCTCCCTTGATTTCTTGTCGATGTGAGGAGACCGCAATACGCAAAATTTCTCGATTCTTGTCGGCAGGGGAATGGGTCCCGAGATCTGAGCGCCGGTTCGTTGGACCGTTTCGAGGATCTCTGTCGTCGAATCGTCAAGAATCTTGTGTTCGTATGCCTTCAATCGAATGCGGATCTTTTGAGCAGCCAATTAAGATCTGCTCTCCCTCAATTCAGCAGTCTTTTGGGGATTGCTCCTCCCCAAAGGTCAAAGGTTAAAGATCAAAGGTGAAAGGTGGGCGGACGAGGCGTGAGTCCTTTTCGATTGCCCTTTTCAGTACTTGATCCATCCCTTTTGCCTTATCGCTCTTCCCTTTGACCTAAAGAGTAGCGGCTGTGCCGCTACTCGATCACTTCAATGACGACACCGGCGCCTACGGTTCTGCCGCCCTCACGGATGGCGAAGCGCAGCTCTTTCTCCAGGGCCACCGGGGTGATCAATTCGCCCTTCATGTTGATGTTGTCCCCGGGCATGACCATTTCGACCCCCTCGGGGAGCTGGATGACACCGGTCACGTCCGTGGTGCGGAAGTAGAACTGAGGCCGGTATCCGGGGAAGAAGGGCGTGTGGCGGCCTCCCTCCTCCTTGGTCAACACGTAAACCTGAGCCTCGAACTTCGTGTGCGGGGTGATCGAGCCCGGCTTGGCCACCACCTGGCCCCGCTCGACTTCGTCCCGCTTGATGCCGCGCAGAAGCACGCCGATATTGTCGCCCGCCTCGCCCCGATCCAGGATCTTGCGGAACATCTCCACGCCCGTGCACACCGTCTTCTGGGTGGGCCGGAAACCGACGAGCTCCAGCTCGTCGCCTACCTTGATCACACCGCGCTCCAGCCGGCCCGTGACCACCGTGCCGCGTCCCGAAATGGTGAAAACGTCCTCAATGGGCATGAGGAAGGGCTTGTCCAACGCCCGTTCCGGCAGCGGTATCGTGGCGTCCACCGCATCCATGAGCTCCAGGATGCACTTCGCCTCCGGGGCGTTCGGATCCCCGCTCTCCAGGGCCTTCAACGCAGAACCCCGGACGATCGGAATGTCGTCGCCGGGGAACTCGTACTTGCTCAGAAGCTCCCGAACCTCCAACTCCACCAGCTCGATGAGCTCCTCGTCCTCCACCATGTCCACCTTGTTCAGGAAGACCACGATGTGAGGAACCCCCACCTGACGGGCCAGCAGGATGTGCTCCCGGGTCTGGGGCATCGGGCCGTCATCGGCGCCGACCACCAGAATGGCCCCGTCCATCTGGGCCGCCCCGGTGATCATGTTCTTGATGTAGTCGGCGTGGCCCGGGCAGTCCACGTGGGCGTAGTGCCGGGTATCGGTCTGGTACTCGACGTGGGCCGTGGCGATGGTGATGCCGCGCTCCTTCTCCTCCGGCGCCTTGTCGATGTCGTCAAAAGCAATGTAGTCGGCCTGCCCCTTGGCGGCCAAGACCCGCGTGATCGCCGAAGTCAACGTGGTCTTCCCGTGGTCGATGTGGCCGATGGTCCCTACGTTTACGTGCGGCTTCGTACGCTCAAACTTTTGTTTCGCCATCTCCGCCTCCTGGCTAAGTCATGCTACCTGCAAGATCAATTGCATGTTTCACGTCGTTGACTACCATCGATAATGGGCAAAGGCCTTGTTCGCCTCCGCCATCTTGTGTGTGTCTTCCTTCTTCTTGATCGCCGCCCCACGGCTGTTGGCTGCGTCGAGGATTTCCATGGCAAGTCTTTCGTGCATGGACTTCTCTTGTCTCTTCTTTGAGAAACCGATGAGCCAGCGAATGGCCAGCGATTGCCTACGTTCGTATCGCACTTCGACGGGTACCTGATAGGTGGCGCCGCCCACCCGCCTGGACCTGACCTCGAGGACCGGCTTGATATTCTCAAAGGCCTGCTTGAAGACCTTGAGGGGATCCTGTTTCGTCCTTTCCTGGATGATGTCGAAGGCATCATACAGGATCATCTCTCCCGTGCTCTTCTTCCCGTTACGCATCAGTGCGTTGATGAACTTCGCCGCAAGCTTGTCGCCGTATTTCGGGTCGGGCAGAACGTCTCTTTTCTGTACTTCTCTTCTGCGTGGCATCTTCTTCCCCTTGGGCCACTTC
>QKIM01000383.1 GCA_003249585.1 Deltaproteobacteria bacterium | reverse complement strand
GGGAGTGGCGCAAACGGCAGCTCTCCATGCTGGTGCTTTTGCTCATCATCAACGTCATCATCGGTCTCTCCATGGAGATCATCGACAACTCGGCCCACGGCGGGGGGCTGGTGGCGGGCATGGTGCTGGCGCTGGCCCTGGGGGGGCAGATGGATCAGAAGAACCGCCAGAAGATCCTCACGTGGGCGCTGGCGCTGGTCACGGCAGGCATCGTCGCCTATTCGGCCTGGGGGCTCTACACCTTCAACCACGACCGCATGGCGGTCCCCGTGACGATGAAGGCTCCTGCGGGGGGCGTGGACCTCACCGTGAAGGTGCCTCGCTACTGGGAGCTCGAGTACCTCCGGGCCGAGAACCTCCCCGTGGCTCCCGGCCACCCCAAGCCGAAGATTCCCTTCCTCTACGATCCCTTCTGCAGCGGCGAGAGCCGGCTGATCTTCTTCACCAGAGAACACGCTCTTCAGCAACTGGCCCAGGCACAAAGGGCCTTCGGCGGGCACGATCCGCTGAAGGTGGAGGGCTGGGACCGGTGGAGGGTGCAGCTCGGTCAGCGTAAGGGGAGTGAATTGCATTTTTATTTCAGGGAGTTCTCATCGAAGACTCCCGTGCTCATCCAGGTCCTGTACGGTTCGAAGTGCGCTCGCAGCACCCAGCAAGTCCTGGGCCCGATCCTGAAAGAGGGCGGTATTTCCGGGTCTTTTGCGCCCTGACCGCCCCCTGTCTTTCCACAATGATTGTTTTTCCTTGTTATTGAAGGGGCTTCGTATTACTTTCGTGCCAATCGAACGGAGGCGCTATGTCAAGCGATTCACTCAACAAAGTCATACAACAGTTGAAAGATGAAGGGATTAACGCAGCCAAGGCCGACGCGGAGAAGATCCGTCAGAAGGCCGAAGCCGAAGCCGAAGACATCATCATCAACGCCGAGATGAAGGCCAAGGCCATCCTCAAGAAGGCCGATGAAGACGACAAGAAGATCCGCGAGCAGCTCAAGACCGAGCTGGAGCGGGCCGCGCGCATCGGGCTGGCGGCCTTCAAGTCTTCCGTGGAGAAGGCGCTGGTGGTTCCCGCCGTCGACGACTCCCTGGCCAAGGTGCTGGCCACTCCCCAGTTCATGGAGAAGGTCATCGTCGAGATGGTGAAGGGCTTCGCCGCCGGCGAGTTCAAGGGTGCCGACCTCACGCTCATCCTCCCCGCCGATCTCCAGAGCCAGATGGGCAACGCCGTGGCCGCCAAGATGAAGATGATGACCGCCGGCGGCGACGTCTCGGTCCAGTTCGACGACAACATCCGGTTCGGTTTCAAGATCGGCCCCACGGGCAAGGCCTTCGTGTTCGACCTCTCCGATCAGGGCCTCATGGAGATGTTCACCAAGTTCATCTCTCCCAAGTTCAGAACGCTCTTCGTCGGCGAATAGAGGAGGGGCTCCTTGAAATACTACAGACTGATGACCGCCCTCCCCACCATCCCGGAGGAGGTGACGCCGCTTGCGGTCCCCGTGGCCGAGATCGTGGCGCAGATCCTCGAGGAGGTGGGCGGCACCCACAGAGAGCTCATCGACGCGCTCCTGTGGCAGATCGACGCCGCCAACGCCGAGTCGATCCTCCTGGGCAAGGATATCTTCGACCCCCGCGGGACCCTCACGCGGGAGGACTTCGACACGCGGCTCAACCTGCCGCCCTTCATCGACGAAGTGTTCCGCAGCACCGAGACCTCGGGGCAGCCCCAGGTGGCGGTGCAGCTCATCTGGGAATCCTACTACAACGCACTCATCGCCCTGGCCGAGAAGCACTCCAGCCGCTTTCTGCGCGGCTTCGTGCAGTTCGAGACGGGGCTCCGCAACGCCATCGCCCGCAAGCGGGCCGAGGCGCTCTCCCTCGACGCCGACGCGGCCCAGGTGCTCGGTGGCGCCGACGCCCTCTTCTACGGCCAGCTGGTGCTCCGCGCCCAGGAGGCCGAGGATCCCGAGGCCCGGGAGATGATCCTCGACCGCGAGCGCCTGGCGCTCTATCAGGAACTCGAAGGGATCGATCCCTTCACCATTGACGCGCTCCTCGCCTTCGTGGCCAGCGCGCTGGTACTTGACTCATGGCGTCTCTCCAAGGACGCCGATCCCGAAAAAATGCTGGAGGTGTTCGCTTGATCGATTCGTCTTCCACGACAGGACATGTGGTTGGCATCAACGGTAACATGGTTATCGTCGAGATTGACCAGGGCAGTGTGGTCCAGAACGAGGTCGCCTTCGTTCTGGTCGAAGGCATGAAACTCAAATCCGAGGTCATCAAGATCCTCGGGAAGCGCTGCTATATGCAGGTCTTCGAGGATACGACCGGGATCGCCGTCGGCAATACGGTCGAGTTCACCGGCGAGATGCTCGCCGTGGCGCTGGGGCCAGGTCTCCTGGGGCAGATCTACGACGGTCTTCAGAACCCCCTGGGGCTCCTGGAGAACAAGCAGGGGTTCTTCCTGCAGCGCGGCCAGTACAAAGACGCGCTCAACTCCGAGAAGAAGTGGCACTTCAAGCCGCTGGTGAAGGTGGGCGACAAGGTCCGCGGCGGTCAGTGGATCGGTGAGGTTCAGGAGAACTTCGTCACCCACAGGATCCTGACCCCCATCGGCATGATCGGGGTGGCCACGGTGAAGAGTGTGGTGGGTGAG
>QKIM01000007.1 GCA_003249585.1 Deltaproteobacteria bacterium | reverse complement strand
ATCCGTACCATGGCCATGCCAAACCTGGCGGCGGTGGCCACCGACGTGGTGGGTTTCTCGGTGCTGGCCTTCGCTCGAATCGTGCTCATGCAGCAACTGGCGATCCTGATGAGCTTCTGGATGGCCACGATCGTCCTCTCCGGCACCCTGGTGCCGCTGATCTGCAGCGTCCTGCCGCTTCGCAAGCGCGACGCCGACGAAGAGCTGGTGAAGGAGAAATGGCTCGCGCGGTTCAACACCCTCGTGACCCGGTTCTCCATCGGGACGGGTCGCCCAGTGGTGATCGGGGCGGCGGTCCTGATCGTGGTGGTGGGCGTCTGGCAGACCACGAAGCTCAAGGTGGGAGACCCGACCCCGGGCTCGCCCATCCTCTGGCCGAACCACCCCTACAACCTGGCTCAGGCGCTGATCAATCAGACGTTCGACGCCTCCTCCGAGAGCTTCATGCTCTTCTATGAGGGCGCTCCGGAGTCGGTGTACGACCCGAAGGTCCTGCACACCTTCGAGGCCTTTTCCCGATACATGGCCGATCGCCTGCCGGACATCTACAAGTCGTCCGCCTCCGTGATCAACATGGCGAAGATGCTCTCGGTCACCTTCCACGACGGGGACCAGCTCTGGTACCAGCTCCCGCGCAACGAGGAGTCCCTGAGCGGGCTGCTCGGCTACATCCGCAACACCGTGGATCGGGGCACCCTCGGCCGGTTCATGGACTCCACCCTGGAACGCGCCCAGATCACCCTCTTCTTCGCCGACCACACTTCGGACAACATGCTGCGGATCCGCAACGCCGCGTACGAGTTTTTCAAGGTTCACCCGACGGCGACAGACGGGGGTCAGTTTCACCTGGCAGGCGGTTCCGTGGGCATGGAGATCGCTCTGAACGAAGAGATGCAGCGCTCCCACGCGTTGATGGACGCCATGGTGTTGCTGGCCATCTTCCTCATGTGTTCTCTCACCTTTCGGTCCTTCGTGGCGGGCCTGATGCTCACCCTGCCGCTCGTCCTCTCCAACCTCGTCGCCGCGGCCTACATGTCCTTCATGGGCATCGGACTTTCGGTCAACACGCTGCCCTGTGCCGCCGTCGGGGTGGGCGTCGGCGTCGACTTCGCCATCTACCTCTACAGTCGGTGCATGGAGGAGTTCCCCCACCACGGCAACTACCCTCACGCCGTGCTCGCGGCCGTTCGCACCTGTGGCAAAGGGATCGTGTTCACGGCGGGCACCCTGATTCTTCCGGTTCTCGCCTGGTACTTCGTCTCCGCCTTGAAATTCCAGGCCCAGATGGGGTTCTTCCTGGCCCTCCTGCTGGCCACGAACATGGTGGCCGCTTTCACCCTGCATCCCGTGCTGATCACCCTGGTCCGACCCCGGTTCATGGCAGGCCGAGCCCGGAAGACGGCTGTGGCGCCGGTGAAGGAGGAGCATTGGGAGAGCCCGGCGAGCATCCGTTCTTAGCCTCGGCGCGAGGATTGTCGGCTAACTGTCGTTTGCGGAGGAGTCTGAAAACCCGGGGGGCACAGAAAGGAGCGAGTCACATGGGCAGATGGGCACGTGGATTCCTCGGCTTATGTCTCATTCTTGCGGCCCCGGGGGCTTGGGCCCTCGACCTGGACATCGCCGGGGCTCCACTCCGAGTGATGGGGTACCTCAACCAGGGGTTCGCGATCGGGGCCGCGGGAGATCACTACGACTCCGTGGACGGCCTCCAGTCGGCGATGTTTGACACGCTCCTCGAGGCTCAGTACGAGCCGAGCCGGGATCTGACGCTGTTCGGTGCGCTGCAGCTCACAGGCGACTGGGCCTACCCGATTTACGCGGGGAACGAGGAGTGGCAGGACAAACAGTTGGACCAGTCGCGAGATGAGCTCTTCCTCGATGACAATCTCCGAGACGTCCTCCAAGAGCTCCATGTGACCTGGACGCCGGGGAGTTCGCGTTTCCGGGTGGGGAAACAGATCGTGGTCTGGGGCGAGACCGACGGATTTCGCATCATGGACCAGATCAATCCGGTGGATCAGCGTCGGGGCCTCGGCGACGTCGAATTCGAGAGCACCATCCTGCCTTTGTGGCTCGCGAAGGCCGAGTACTACATGCAGCCTCAATCGAGCTGGCTCCAAGACCTTGGAATCGAAGCGGTCTTCAATCCGAACGCCGACTTTGTTCCGAACCGCCGGATTGTCCCCGGTAATGACAAGGCCGGGATCTGGGCCGCCAAAATCGACCTGGGCCCGGTGCCCGTAGCCTTCGACCCTGACACCGGGGCGCCGATCGCCTTCCTCCCCGCCCGACTCGGCTCCTTCGAGGAAGACGACCAGAAGCCCGACACCTGGGATCCCGAGGGCATGGAGCTGGGGGTTCGTCTCCGGTCCGTCATCCAGGACAAGATCATCACGCTGAGTTACTTCAACGGCATCGACAACGACGCCGTGCGGGTTCTGAAGGGTCCCCCCTCCGGAGAAGTGGTCTCTGCCTACGACCTTCTTCTCCTGCACCTGCCCGTGGAGAATGACTATTACCGGTTCCGCACGGTGGGCGCTACCTTCACCGGCGACTTTCCCGGCCTGAGCGCCAGCTTTCTGGGAGGCGTGGCCCCGGTACTGCGCCTCGAAGGGTTCTACGGGTTCCGGAACACCTTCACGACGGAAGGATTCGGAAA
>QKIM01000633.1 GCA_003249585.1 Deltaproteobacteria bacterium | reverse complement strand
CAAGCAGAAGGTCCTCCGCACCGCCGGCCGGGTTGAGAAGTTCAACCAGAAGTACGGCATCAAGAAAGACTGACGCCAGTCCGGTCCCTTCGTCCCACACCATCCATTGTCCGCGGCGGCGCTGCTCTTCCCAGGTTCGGGTGATGCCGTAGCATTGCAACTGAGGGGGAACAACGCCGCAGGCGAACGCCAGCTTCCGAGGTCACTCATGAAACGCCGTCCCGTGTCCCGCTCTGCCCGCTCCGTCCTTCTTGCCGCCCCACAGAAGATTGCCGTGGGCGGACAGGCGGTCATGGAAGGGGTCATGATGCGCTCGGCCAACTCCTTCGCGGTGGCATGTCGGATCCCCACCGGGGATCTGGTCATCAAGGAGCAACGGTGGCGGTCGCTCTCAACGCGGCTCGGGTTCCTCCGGTGGCCCTTCTTCAGGGGCACGATAGTCCTCGTGGAGGCCCTGCTCAACGGGCTCTCTGCCCTCACCTTCAGCGCGAACATCCAGGCGAAGTACGAGCCCAAAACCGACGCTGGAAAGGGGACGGTCGAGGAGAAGGCGGAGCCGGCGAATTCCGGCGAACTCTCCAAGGGGGAGGCGGCCATGGCCATCACCGTTTCCATGGTCTTTGCGCTGGGGCTCTTCGTCTTTTTGCCCCACCTGGTGACCTCTCTTCTCGGCTACAGCACCGACACGCTCATGTTCCACCTCGTGGACGGCCTCATCAAGCTGGTCATCTTCCTCGCGTATCTGTGGGGGATCGGGTTCATCTCCGACATCCGGAGGGTGTTCCAGTATCATGGCGCCGAGCACAAGGCGATCTTCGCATACGAGAAGGGGCTCGAGCTCACGGTGGAGAACGCCGCAGCCCAGACCCGCTTCCATCCCCGCTGCGGGACAAGCTTTCTGTTCTTGGTCATCGGCGTCTCCATCATCCTCTTCTCCCTGGTGCTCCAGTTCCGGATCTTCGACAACAAGCTGCTGGACAACCTGGTGAAGATCGTAATAAAAATCCCGCTCATGCTGCCCGTGGCGGGGATCGCCTACGAATTGATCCGGATCTCCGGAAAACACCACGATAAATGGTACTTCAAGCCCTTCATCGCGCCGGGCCTCGCCCTGCAGCGTCTCACGACGCGGGAGCCTGAAGAGCAGATGCTGGAGGTCGCCCTGGCCTCCCTCAAGATCTCCCTGTGGCGGGAAGCGAACATCGATGCCCCCTCTTCGGAGAACGAAAAGACATATTCCAGTCTGGCGGAGGTCCCCGACGTGCCGCTGACGAGCGAAGGCTGAACTATGGCAAGTGCGAAGTTTCTTCAGAAAATGGAACAGGTCATGGGACGCTTCCACGAGGTGGAAGCCCTGCTTGAGAAGCCGGAAATAGCCAGCGACCTTAAAAAATTGACGGCGCTCAGCAAGGAGCGTTCGGATCTCCAGCCACTGGTGGAGAAGTACGAGGAGTATTCCGCCGCCGTCAAAGGGGTGTCCGACGCCCAGGAGATGGCCCGGGACAGCGATCCTGAAATGGCCGAGCTTGCCCAGGACGAGATCAGGGAGCTGCAGGCCCTCATTCCGCGGATCGAGGAGGAAATGAAGCTCATGCTCCTCCCCAAGGATCCGCTGGATGAGAAGAACATCCTCCTTGAGGTTCGCGCGGGTACCGGTGGAGAGGAAGCGGCACTCTTCGCGGCGGATCTCTACCGGATGTACTCTCGCTTCGCCGAGCGCCGGCGCTGGAAGGTGGAGATCATGTCCTCGTCTCTTTCGGGGTCCGGTGGCGGGTTCAAGGAGATCATCGCCATGATATCGGGCAACGAGGTCTACTCCTGGCTCAAGTTCGAGTCCGGTGTGCATCGCGTGCAGCGTGTCCCCTCCACGGAGTCCCAGGGAAGGGTGCACACGTCGGCGGCCACGGTGGCCATCATGCCCGAGGCCGAGGACATTGAACTCAAGATTGAGGACAAGGATCTCAAGATCGACGTCATGCGGGCCGGCGGGCCCGGTGGTCAGTCCGTCAACACTACGGACAGCGCTGTCCGGATCCACCATATCCCCACGGGGCTCATCGTCATCTGCCAGGATGAGAAGTCCCAGCACAAGAACAAGGCCAAGGCGCTCAAGATCCTCAAGACCAGGCTGCTGGAGGCCGAGCGTGCCAAGCAGGACGCGGCCCGCCGCGACGAACGCCGCTCCATGGTCGGCTCCGGTGATCGCAGCGAGAAGATCCGCACCTACAATTTCCCTCAGGATCGGCTCACAGATCACCGCATCAACTATACCCGTCACAATCTGGCGGGCGCCCTCGACGGTGACCTCGAAGACGTGATCTCCAACCTCCGCGCCCACCATCAGGCCGAGCTGCTGCAGGCGGGGCTGGAATGACCCGCATCGGCTACGTCCAGTTTACGCCGCTTCGGTTCGACATAGACGGCAACATGGAGCGGGCGTTGGGCCTGCTCGAGAGGTCCCTGGAGGGTCGTGCGGACCTGCTTGTGTTTCCCGAGCTTGCGCTGACGGGCTATGCCTATGCGGATCGGGAAACGTTGGGACAGGTCGCCTCGGAAGCGCTCAACGCCCGAACCAAGGAATTTGCCCGTGAAGTCTCGCGCCGGTGGGCGGATGTGGTGGTTCTTGGGTACCCCCAGTGGACTCCCCAGGGATTCTACAACAGC
>QKIM01000380.1 GCA_003249585.1 Deltaproteobacteria bacterium | reverse complement strand
CCGACAAGGGCGTCCTCCTCACCTACGCCGACGGTCGGCTCATTTGGCGGCGCGCGCTCACCCCCAGCTTCGCCAACGCCATCTCCCCCTTCTCGTCGCGGATCGTGACGTTTCGCACCTCCAAGGGGGACCAGGCCATGGTGACCTGGGTCCGCGGAGATCTCTTCCGGGCGCAGCGCTTCGACACAGGGGCCGATCTGTGGAACCGTCCGGCGTGCCTCCATCCGGCGAGCGTGGGAAAGTACATCGCCGGGTTCTGTTTCGGGGAGATCCACCTGCTGGATCCCGACACCGGGCGTCCCGTGAAGAAGATCCCCACCTCCCTGGCCGTGACCGATCTGTGGGCCTTCGGCAAGGGGCTGCTCATCCGGCACGGGAAGGGGCAGCTCAGTTACATGTCACTCCCCGCGGGGAGGATCCACGAGCCCCTGGAGCGGCCGGCCTTCGAGCACATCGCCGTGTCCGGGAGCCGGGTCTTCGCCCTCTACCGGGAGGAGCACCGGTACATTCTCGAGATGCTCCAGTACCGGGCCCCCGACCTCTACGGCGGCGGCGTGGTCTCGGCCTGGAAGATCTCGCTCTCGCTCTTCCCCACCACCTTCTGGGTGCGCGTGCAGGACGATCAGGTGATCCACCCCACGGGGCTGGACTGCATGATGTCCCGGACGGTCCAGTCGGGGATGGAGCTGTGGACCTCCTGCGGGGTCTACCTGTTCAACCCTCCGGCCTACGACGACTTCGGGCTCTACATGCTCTCGTCGCGCAAGGTCGGCGGGATGCGGCCCATCATCTTCGTCGACGGCGACAACGGGCTGCAGACCACCCTCTTCAGTTCCCAGGAGGGGGGCAACGAGACCACCGTCAACGGCAGATATCTCGCCCCGGGCCGAGTCCGCGGCGGGATGATCTACGCCATTCACCAGCATGCTCGGGTGGTGGCCGTCCGCGTGGCGGCCCCAGACACAAAGGAGGGCGCAAGCAATGGAAAACGGTAAGGACAAAGTATCAGCGGCCAACAAGTACTACGAGGAGTCCGAGCGCCTGCACCGGTTCTTCAGGGGCAAGATCGAGGTGGTCTCCAAGTGCACGGTCGACGAGCTCAACGACTTCTCCCTGTGGTACACGCCCGGGGTCGCCGAGCCCTGCAGGGAGATCGCCCGGGACCCCTCTGCCCTGCCGCTCTACACCAACCACGGCAACGCCGTGGCCGTGGTCTCCGACGGGACCCGGGTCCTGGGGCTTGGGAACATCGGCGCCAGGGCCGCCATGCCCGTCATGGAGGGCAAGGCGCTGCTCTTCAAGTACCTGGGCGGCGTCGACGCCTACCCCCTGTGCCTGGACACCACCGACGTGGAGACCCTGGTGACCGTCTGCAAGGCCATCACGCCCACCTTCGGGGGGATCAACCTCGAGGACGTGGAGACCCCGAAGTGCTTCCATCTGCTCAAACGGCTTCAGGAGGAGCTGCCCATCCCCGTGTGGCACGACGACCGTCAGGGCACGGCCACGGTGATCCTCGCCGGCATCTTCTCGTCCCTCAAGCTCAAGGGCATCGCCCTGGGGGACGCACGCATCGTGCTCTTCGGGGCCGGCGCCTCCAACCTGGCCGTGGCCGATCTCCTGGAGCTCTCGGGAGCCGATGTGGAGCGGATCATCCTCGTGGACTCCAGGGGCATCATCACCCGTGACCGGGTCATCCCCGCCGACAACCCCATCAAGGCCAAGTGGGCCCGGCTGTCCAACGGCGAGCAGCGCACGGGCGGCATCCGCGAGGCCCTGGCCGGCGCGGACCTCCTGGTGGCCCTCTCCACCCCCGGCCCCGGGGTCATCCTCCCCGATGACATCCGGGTCATGGCCAAGGACCCGGCCGTCTTTGTCTGCGCCAACCCCGTGCCCGAGATCTGGCCCTGGGAGGCCCAGGAGGCCGGCGCCGCCATCGTGGCCACGGGGCGCAGCGACTTCCCCAACCAGCTCAACAACTCCATCGTCTTCCCCGGGGTGTTCCGGGGCGCCCTGGACGTGGGGACGACCAGCATCACCGACGAGATGTGCGTGGACGCCGCCCTGGCCATCACGGCCCGGGCCGAGGAGCTGGGGCTCTCGGCCACCCGCATCGTCCCCACCATGGAGGACGAGAAGGTCTTCGCCATGGTCGCCCGCGCCGTGGGCCTCAAGGCCATCGAGCGCGGCTTCGCTACCATCCAGCGCACGGGAGACGAGCTCTTGGAGATGGCCACCACCCGCATCCACCGCGCCCGCACCCAGGTCCAGGTCCTCATGGACGCCGGCGTCATCCCCCACGCCCCCCGGTAATCGGCTTTCACACCGTCAGAAGAAGATCTTGGTGCCCGCCAGGAAGTGGAAACGCTGGGCGCGGGTGGGGACGGTCTCGGTCTGGGCGGCCAGATCGTTGAAATAGTCGCCGTTGTAATACTGGGAGTCCGTGATGTTGTACACGAAGAGGGAGAGCTCGGTGGGAAACCCGGCGATCCGTGTGCGGTAGCGTGCCCCCAGGGTCAGGATGCCCGCAGGAGGCACCTGTTCGTAGGCCGTGGAGGAGGGTTGGGCGCTCAGGGTGGCGCGGTTGAGGATGCGGTTGGGATCCTCGAAGGAGCCGATGACGCGCAGGCCGGCCACGAGGTCGAACCGCCGGGTCACCTTGAG
>QKIM01000193.1 GCA_003249585.1 Deltaproteobacteria bacterium | reverse complement strand
CCCAATGAGGAGGCCCTCGAGAAGGTCCTCGTCGAGAATGGCGGCCTCTCCCCCGAGAGAGCCAAGTACAAATCCCGCATGTTTGCGGCCAACCACCGTTATGACGCCGTGAAGGAGTAGTGGAAGATGAAGAAAGACTACAACATCAATGTTCACCATGTAACGCGCGTTGAAGGCCACGGGAACATCGTCGTCAACGTCAAGGACGGGACCGTCGAGAAGATTCAGTGGCAGGTCCCCGAGGCACCCCGCTTCTTCGAGTCCATGGTCCGCGACCGCCACTTCAGTGAAGTGGCCCGTATCACCAGCCGTATCTGCGGGATCTGCTCCGTGGGCCACACCCTGGCCTCCGTGCGCGCTTCCGAAGACGCTCTGGGGATCAAGATCACCGAGCAGGTCCGCAAGCTCCGCAAGATCCTCAAGCACGCCGAGAACGTGGACTCCCACGTCCTCCACGTCTACATCCTGGTTGCTCCCGACCTTCTGGGCGCGCCCTCGGTCTTCCCCCTGGTCCCCACCCACACAGACGTGGTCAAGCGGGCTCTCCGCATGAAGCGCTTCTGCCACGAGTGGGGCTCTCTCCTGGGCGGCCGCACCACCCACCCGACCAAGCCCGTCCCAGGCGGCATGGCCTCCATGCCCACCAAGAAGGAGCTGGCCCACCTCAAGCAGCGTATCCTCGACGAGCTGGTGCCCGACGCCCTCGAGACCCTGGAGACCGTCAAGGCCCTGGCTGGAGCCGTCCCCGCCTTCGAGCGGCCCACGGAGTACATGGCCGTTTACACAGACGAAGAGTACGGGCTCTATGAGGGCAACGTCCAGACCGTGATGCCCGATGGCACCAAGCAGGTCTACGACGTCCACGAATATCTCGGGGTCACCAACGAGTACGTGGTGCCCCACTCCACGGCCAAGTACACCAAGAACAAGATGGACAGCTACATGGCCGGCGCCCTGGCCCGCGTCAACAACAACTACGGCCAGCTGCACCCCGAGGCTCAGAAAATCGCCCAGCTCTTCGGCCTGGACAAGCTCTGCTTCAACCCCTATATGAACAGTGTCGCCCAGCTCGTGGAGTGCTTCCACTCCGTCTTTGAGACGCTCCAGCTCATCGACGACCTCCTGGCCATGGACGATTACGATCCCGACCAGCCTCTGGTCAAGCCGACCAAGTTCGGCTGGGGTTCGGCCTGCGTCGAGGTGCCCCGCGGCATCCTCTTCCACGCCTACGAGTACGATCAGGACGGCATGTGCGTCCGCGGCGACTGCATCATCCCGACAAACCAGAACCACGCCAACATCCAGCTGGACTTCGAGAAGCTCGTCCCCGAGCTCGTCGCCGCCGGCAAGACGGAGAAGGAGATGGAGCTGGCCCTCGAGATGCTCGTCAGAGCCTATGACCCCTGCATCTCCTGCTCCACTCACTACCTCGACGTGACCTTCAAGAAATAACTCCCTTTCAACCGCAGGGGCCATCGGGGCGTGAAGCGCCCGACGCACCGATCTGTCCTTCGCCTCACCATGTCGGCGCCGTTGGGTACGGCAGAATGCCTCGTGGAGCGCACCGAACCAGCCATGCCGGCGTTTTTCGCATGACCGGGGGAGGGCGTCATGGTAGAGGGAAGGAAGAGGTGCAGCATGCGTGAGATCGTGATCTGTGAGACACGCCGCCGTGAGGAGCTGGTGGACCTGACGGAGCGGGTGGTCGAGGTCGTCAGTTCCTCGGGGATCGACGAGGGGCTGTGCCACGTCTACGTCCAGGGCGCGACCGCGGCCATCATGATCCAGGAGAACTGGGACACTTCGGTTCAGGAGGACGTGGTGGACCTCCTCGAGAGACTCATTCCCCGCGGCGTGTGGCGCCATGACCGACAGGACGGCAATGGCGACGCTCACCTCAAGGCCGGCCTGGTGGGGCCTTCGGAGACGATCCCAGTCATGGGTGGGCGGCTCGGACTCTCCACCTGGCAGAACATCTTTCTGTGCGAGTTCGACGGCCCGAGGCAGGAACGCCGTGTCGTCGTGAGCGTCATGGCCCTTTAGGTCCGCCGACCTTGCGGGCCGGAGAGGATGCAAAAGTGAAGTACATCATAGGAATCGGAAACTACAGCATGGGCGACGACAGCGTGGGCCTGCAGATCGTGGAGTACATCGACGAGCACCTGCCCGAGCGGGAGTTCGAGGTCATCGACATGTCCGACAACGGACTCAACCTCGTGGCCTATCTCAACGAAGAAACCGAGCGGATCCTCTTCGTGGACTGCGTGAAGATGGGCAAGGCGCCCGGGGAGACCCTCGTGTTCTCCCCCGATGAGGTGCGCACGGACAAGGCTCTGGCCAACATCTCCACCCACGAAGGGGACATGATCAAGATCATCCAGATGCTCCAGGGGCTGGGCTACGTGTTGCCCCCCATGCGGTTCTTCGGGATCGAGCCCGAGTCCTGTGAGGCGGGCCTCGGCGAACTCTCGGGGACCCTCCAGGCGAGGCTTCCCGAGTATGTCCATGCGGTGACCACCCTCCTCGACGCCGACTGGTAGCGCCCTCCCTGCACACTCCCGTACGGGCACGCCGTGGCGTACCCTCTGAGAATGGGCAGGACACGTCCTGCCCGTACGAAAAGCCGTTGCGTGTCCTGTGTTAATGGGCAGGACACGTCCTGCCCGTAC
>QKIM01000079.1 GCA_003249585.1 Deltaproteobacteria bacterium | reverse complement strand
GCCCCCTCCATCTCCACGGCCAGGATCTGTGGGAACCGGCTGCCGATCTCCCGTATCTGGCCTTCGGCATGGACGAAGGAGTCCCCCGAGAGGATCTGACCGCTGTGCACCGCCACGGGAAACTCCGGGGGGACCGCGTCGAGGGCGAGGCGAAGGAGCCCGGGGTCGGCCCGGTAGGCTGGTGGCATACGGGGGATCTGACCGTATTCGTAGTTGAAGATCGTCGCGTCGGCGTCGTGGTGACGCACCTCTGTGGAGAGCACGATGTCGCCGATGCGGAGGACCTCCGGCGGAAACCCTCCAGCCACCCCGGTATTGAGGACCTGATCAGGGGCGAAGGTGTGGATGAGGAGGGCCGCCGCAACGGCGGCGTTCACCTTGCCGATCCCGCACAGGACCAGGACGACCGCTTCCCCTTCGAGATACCCGGTATAGGCCCGGAAGGGCCCCATTATGTGCTCTTTGGGCTCGTCGAGGGAGGCGCGCAGCGTCCGCAGCTCTTCTTCCATGGCGGCCAGGATTCCGGTCTTCATGGAGTCGAATCTACGACGCCTGGACCTTTTGAACAAGGAGGGGATGGACAGCGTTCACCTTTTTCGTCTCCGACGCGGCGCAATCCGTTCCTCCAGGGACCCGATGATGGTATGAAGAACGTGCGGTCACCACACCGCAAGGAAGTGAGAGTATGCCGAAAAAGTTCACCATCCCCCTCTTCTCCGCCGTTTTGGGTATCATCGGCGTGGTCCTCCCCTGGGTCACGGTCAGCATGGGCAGACAGTCGCGCTCCGTCTCCGGGTGGGACTCGAAGCATGGACTGCTCTTCATCGGCGCCTTCGCGACCGTGGCCATCCTGGCGGCGGTACTGCGCACGAAGACCACGGGAAGCCGCCTCTTCTCAGGCATCCTCGCCGTCGCGGGGATCGGTCTCGCGATCATGGCCTATTCGGACCTGCAGAACATCCGCGGGAGCATCTCCATGGTCAGTGGATATCTGGGCAAGGGCCTGAAGGTGGAGGTCGGGATGGGGCTGTGGATCGTGCTCGGGGCAGGAGTAGCCGTGGCCCTCGGCGCGATCATCGATCTCGTGACCACACCCCGTGAGGAGGAGACCCCGATCCTCTCCCTGGGATCTTCCTCCCCCCGATCCTCCGCCGCACCCCCAAGGGAGCCCCCAGAAGCGCCCCTCGAGGTCACCCCTGCCACTGGACCGGCACACGCCGCGCAAGCGGATGACGCCCCCCTCTCGGTCCCTCTGAGCACAGTCTCGGCACCATCTGCGGTCAAACACTGCCCTGAATGCGGTGCCCAGGTGGAGAACGACATGCCCTTCTGTCCTACCTGTGCCGCCCCTCTGTAACCCCTTTGGACCTCTGCCTGAGCACGGAAAACGAGACCTCGGCCATCCCCATGACCCCGTTGACGGCGCAAAAGCGCAACTGATAGGCACGGGACCGGAACCCAAGGGCGCTCTGGGAACCTGACACCAGCAGGGCGACGCCATCGTGGTGCTCGTCGCACACAGGCACCATGATGGAGTGGACCGTGCTCACGGAGACGGGCAGGACCATGGACCCGAGGGCCCTGACGGGATCCATGCCCTCGATCTTGATGAACCGGGCGGGGCGGTCGCACATGCTGCAGACCACCTCCCCCGCATCGTTGGCGGGCCAGCGCACCTCCCCCTCCGGGAGAGGAGAGGAGAAGACCGGGAAGTCAGCGACCCGTTCGTCGGGGACGGGGGCCATGGTCTCGGTCCCCTCGGACCACAGCCCGCAGGAGGCACACTGGAGGATCCGGGCCTGCTTGGCGAACTGGAACTTCAGGGGAGCCCCACAGCCGGGACAGGGCGCTACGGCGAAGCCCCCCTCCTTCATCTTGCCCAAGAGCCCTCCAAAGCCGGAGACCACGAGGAATCCGCCCCCGAAGTACCCCCAGTAGCCCCAGGAGCGGAGCGCCGCGGCGACGATGATGATCACGCCGATGATGCCGACGGTCACGAGATAGATGGTGACCTTCCTGTCTTTTGCCGTGTCTGTCCTGACGCTGCTTTCCATATCGACTCCTCAATAGGCGACGGTGATCAGCCGGTGGGCCCGCGTCCCCAGCTCCAGCTCCTCGGCCAGCCCAAGGAACCGATCCTCCTCTGCAGACACCTCGGGGACCAGCCCTCTGCTCCTGAAGAGCTCCAGGGTCGCCTGATCGAGGGCCACCGGATCCCGTGAGACGAGGATGGCGAGATTGGGGTCTTTTCGCTGTTCCTGGCAGGGAGATTCGTGGGGTCCCGCCATGAGGATGTTCACGTAGACCAGTTTTCCCGAGAGCACCTTGTGGGCTCCCTTGGCGATGCGGATCAGCCGCTCCGTGAACTCTTCCCGGGTGGAATCCCAGTGGTAACTGATCCCCCCGAAGCGTGTGAGATCCACACATTTCCCGCAGTTGATGCAGCGGTCATGGTCGATCACCACGTGCCTGTCTCCCTTGTGGATGGCGCCCACCGGGCAGATGTATATACATTTCTTGCACAGATAGCACTTCTCCACGTTGACCTGTGGCCCGGACGTGGAATAGAGCTGGATCTTGCCGCGCTTGGCCCCCAGCCCGACCCCCATGTTGAAGAGAGCGCCCTCGTAGCAGTTCTCGCCGATGGGTTTGGGATAGGCGGTGACCACCATC
>QKIM01000447.1 GCA_003249585.1 Deltaproteobacteria bacterium | reverse complement strand
GGAATGGTCGCCGGTCTGGTCATGGGGCCTTTCCTTCCGGAGTTGCCCTCAACTCCGAAGATGCGCGCATCATACCAACATGCCGCATCGCTGTCATCCCCGCACCTGCCGCTCACGGGATTCTAAAAAAAAGTGTTGCCCCTCCTTTAACTTCTATATTATCAGGAGAACAGAGGGAAATCCGGATATGGGTTCACAGGTGCGCTGGAGTGGTCTGTGGCCCTGTCCGTCGCCCAGGTGCCCAATGTCAGAGCTCGATACTCTCAAGACCCGTTTCAGTGTCCTGGAGACCAGGATAGAACAGCTCAAGGAATCGGATCTCAAGCTGCGATCCATCCTGGAGTCCCTTTCCGATGTCGTGTGGGAGACAGACCCCGAGGGCAACTTCACCTTCCTCTCCGGTAAACTCGAAGAGATCACAGGATTTTGCCCGGAGGATCTCCTGGGAAAATCCTGCCTGCAGATGGTCTGTGAGGAGTATCGCGAAGAGATCGGGCAACGCCTGTGGGTTCTCGGGAGAGAACGAAAACCATTCAACAACATAACCTTCTGGGGAAAGCGCAAGGACGGTCAGCGGATCTATCAGATCCTCAATGCCGGCCCGGTCCTGAACGAGGATGGCAGCCTCAAGTGCTATGTGGGCATCACCAGTGATGCGACACGGCGGAAAAAGGCCGAAGAAGCGCTCGTGGCGAGCGAGGCGCGCAACCGCGCGATGCTCAAAGCGCTGCCAGACATGCTCTTCGTCATGGACGCGCGCGGTGTCTTCATGGACTACAGCGTCTCCGACGAGGGGAAACTGTTCCTCCCTGCGGAGCACGTGGTCGGCTCGCGGGTAGACGACCTCCCCCTGACGGACGAGACCCGCGAAGGGATTTTCACTGCCATCCGGGCAGCCCTGGCGACCGGGGAGATCCAGAAGAGCGAGTATTCCTTCGAGGTGGCGGGAGAGCGGCACCACTACGAAGCCCGGTACACACCTCTCGACAAAGACAGCGTCCTCGCTGTCCAACGGGAGGTGACCGCCGAAAAACAGATGGCCGCTGCGTTGAAGGAGGCGAAGGACAAAGCCGAAGCCGCGTCTGTGGCCAAGTCGCGATTTCTCGCGAACCTCAGTCACGAGATCCGGACCCCCATGAGCGGCATCATCGGGATGACGCAGCTCGCCCTCTCCACAGAACTGACCTCCGAGCAGGCCTTCTATATGAACATGGTCCTCTCCTCCGCCAACTCCCTGCTCAGCATCATCAACGACATTCTCGACGTCTCCAAGATCGAGGCGGGAAAACTCGAAAAGAACATGACCAGGTTCAACCTGCGGGAGTCGCTGACGGAGATCCTCCTCCCCCTCACCTTCGCTGCAGGACAGAAACGCTTGGAAATTAACACTATAGTTGAGCCTGACCTGCCTGAATTCCTCGGCGGGGATCAGGGTCGCCTCAGACAGATCCTCGTCAACCTGGTGGGAAACGCCATAAAGTTCAGTTCCGAAGGAGACGTGGCCGTGAGAGTCGCCCGGATCGCCCCGCCATCGGGGGATGGAACCCTCATCCTCGGATTCGAGGTGATTGACCACGGCATCGGCATCCCCGAGGCGCGCATGAAGGATATCTTCGCGCCATTTACCCAGGTCGACGACTCCCTCACCCGCAGGCATCAGGGAACCGGACTCGGGCTGACCATCTCCCGACACCTTGTCGAGCTTCTTGGAGGAACGATCTCCGTCCAGTCCACCGAAGGTGAAGGGAGCACCTTTCGATTCACCGTCACCTTCGAGGAGTACGATGAACCCCAGCCCGATCCCGGCATGGATCCGGCGCGGCACCGCATCCTCCTTGTGGATGACTGCCCCGCTGCCCGTGACAGCCTCGCCGCGCTGCTGATCAGGTGGGGTATCCAGCTGGACGCGGTGGCCAGCGCGGAGTCAGCCATAGAGCTCATCTCGGACTCCGAAGATCCCCGGCCCTTCTCTCTCGTCCTGACCGATACGGCGTTGCCGGGGGACGACGGATTCTCCCTGGCCGCGACGCTCCGGGAATTGCCAGAGCTCGCCGACACCGCAGTCATCATGCTCACGTCTCCGGGCAACAGGCTCGACTATGAGCGCTGTCGTTCCATGGGACTGCATTGCCTGCTCTCCAAGCCCTTCAACCCGCGGGATCTGGCCACCCTTCTCCTGAGCGGAACCGTCGAGCCGGCGGAGCATGACGCTCCGGCTTTGGGCCAGATTCACTCTCCCCTCTCCAGCCGTTCCCTTACGGTGCTCATCGCCGAGGACAATCTGGTCAATCAGAAGCTCTCACAGATCCTGCTCGCGAAGATGGGACATCGGGTCCACGTCGCCGCCAACGGCCACGAGGCGGTGGATCTCTACCGTGCCATCTCCCCCGATCTCATCTTCATGGACGTTCAGATGCCTGTCATGGACGGCTTCGAGGCGACACAGCAGATCCGTGCCTTTGAACAGGCCAAGAGTCAGCGTACTCCTATCGTCGGACTCACGGCCAATGCCATGCAGGGCGACCGGGAACTGTGTCTGGCAAAGGGCATGGACTACTATGTCCCCAAACCCATCCGCATCGACAGCGTACACGAACTCATAGAGGCGGTGATTCTGGAGTACTTTTCCGGTGACCTGCCCTCGTTCTCCCACCTGCAGGCCATCGACATCAAG
>QKIM01000149.1 GCA_003249585.1 Deltaproteobacteria bacterium | reverse complement strand
AGTGCCCCCGCAGCATATCCTTGACGAAGTTGATGATCATGGAGAAGGGGATGGCCGAGTGGTAGGGTCTCGCTTCGGCCCGGATGATCGTGGCCTTGTCCTCCAGTTCCTCGATGAAGGCCTGGAAGAGGCTGGTCTTGCCCACGCCCATCTCGCCGAGGACCACGAGGTGCTCCATGCGTTCGTGCTCGAGAGCCCTGAAGTAGGTTCTTCTGAGGCGGTCCAGCTCGAAATCGACGCCCACCAGGTTGGTGGCGGTGCGGGATCGGATGCGATCGACCTTGTCCTTGCGGGCCAGCAGCCGGTACTTCTTGATGTCGGAGTCGTCGCGGTATTCCTCGAGATCCCAGTTGTATTTGGCGGCGGCGTAGATCTGCGAGGAGACGATGATCTCGTTCTTCATGACCCGCGAGAGCCACTTGGTCTCCTGGAGACCCGCGGCCGAGGGGGACCATTTGACGTTCCCCGACTCGTGGGTGAGCTCTACGTTTGTGCGGAAGACGCCGATCCCGAGGAAGAATTCCGGGACCTCCTCGGCATAGGTGGCGAAGTCTCGCTTGATGCGGAAGGCGTCCATGAGGAGCTCGGTCTCGTCATACTCGCCGGTATAGGGGATGCCGCGGACGACGAGCAACTGGTTGTTGGAGAGCTGCTGGAACCGGTACCGGTTCTGCCGATCCTTGGCCAGGATGTTCTGGACCATGGACATGAAGTTGTCGAGCTCGGCGTAGACCTTGTTCTCGCCGATACGTGCCTCGGCCTGCGTCGAACCGCCCACGAAGATCACCATGGAGGCGAGGTTCTTGCTCTCCTTGAACTGGCCGCCGCCCGAGTAGGTCTCCATGGTGTACCCCAGGGAGTCGTTGATGGACCGGCCCCCGGTGGTGTTCTCGGTGTGTTCCCCCGCAGACTCTTCGACCATGCGCAGGGGGAGACGCTCCGCGGGAGGGAAGAGCTCCTCGAGCAGGTCGTACAGGGAAGCCGAGTCGTAGATGCGGGACAGCGCATGCAGGTACCGGGAGAGGTCCGCCTGCATGTCCTTGGCGCGCTGGTAGCGGTGCTCCTTGTTGGGCGCCAGGGCCTTGGAGATGATCTTCTCGAGGTCCACGGACACCTCCACCTTCAGCGAAGGCGGGGGGATGTCGACGTTCTTGGCCGCGTCCAGGGCCTTGATTCCCTTATGCAGGGCATAGGGATTCTCGCCGGTCACCATCTGGTACAGGATGAGCCCCACGGCAAAGATGTCGGAGCGGGCATCCACCTCTTCGGCGTGAGCCTGTTCGGGGGACATGTAGTGGAACTTGCCGCGGAGGACACCCTTCTCCTCTTCCTTGTCGAGGGCCTTGGCGATACCGAAGTCCGTGACCTTGATGGCCCCCTCGTAGGAGATGAGGATGTTCTGTGGGCTCACGTCCCGGTGCACCAGATGCAGGGGGTTTCCGTCGGAGCCGCGGAGCCGGTGGGCATAGTCGAGCCCCTTGAGCACCTCGGAGGCGATGTAGGCTGCGATCCCGTGGGGGAGGGGCTTTGAGATCTCGGCGGCCCGCTTGATGAGCTTCATGAGATCGACGCCATCGAGGAACTCCATGATCATGTACAGGTGGCTGGAGTCGGAGGTCTGCCCGTACTCGAACACCTGAACGGCGTTGGGGTGGTTGAGTTCGATGGAGAGCTTGGCCTCGTAACGGAAGGTGTCCTTGAAATGGGAATTCTTGGAGAGCGGTGCCAGAATCTTCTTGAGCGCGACGGTCTTTTTGAGCCCGTTGTAGTCGGCCTCCGCCAGGTACACCTCGGCCATGCCGCCCTGCCCGATCTTTCTGATGAGTTTGAACCGGTCTATCTTTTCCACATCAACGCTCCGGGTGTCCCCATGCATGGGGTGACGACGCTACTACGGGCAGTTTCCGGAAATATTTACCGTCGCGGGGAAACGGCGGAGTTCCCGGGTTCGCAAAAAGATGCATCCCGAGGGTTTTCTTTTACGGATAAATAGCATATTTTACCGAGAAAACCTGCTTTGGGAGACTCCCAATATAGAAAAATAGGAGCTTTTGTTCAAGAACTTGGTTTGCACCTCGCCGCTTTTTGTGGTTCAAAGGGTGCGCGAACCCCCACCGGGGCGGCACTGATGGGCTCGGGAGCTCCGGTTTTCATGTCGCTTCGGGGTTTTGCTCCCGGGTCAGCCCGCCTGGGACTATCCGCCGTGATCTGCGGCACACCTGTGTCCTTCGCGTGAAGATACGGGTACTGGAGTGGAGACATCCATGAAACACCCCCTGCTCTTGACCATTCTCTCCGTTGTGACCCTCGGAGTTCTTGGTGCCTGCGAGAAGCCCTGCGAGAAGGCCTACAAGAAGACCGTCGAGTGCATCGACAAGGAGGGTGTACAGAAATCCGTCGCCAGCCGCAAGGAGCTGGTCGTGAAGCTGTGCACGCCCTACGAAGAAGAAGTGAAGGAGTGCATCAAGGAGACCGACTGCGTCAAGTTCACCAACTGCATGACCAGGGCCACCTCGTCCCTGAGGGCGATCAAGCCGCGCTCCATGAGCGCTGAAGAACCCTCCCCCAAGTCCGGCAAGGACATGAAACCCGAACCCTCGACACCCATGAAGGGGATGATCGCGCCCATGACCGAGGAAAACTTCTCCATCAAGTGATCCGGCCCCCGCGTTCCTC
>QKIM01000496.1 GCA_003249585.1 Deltaproteobacteria bacterium | reverse complement strand
TAGCATGCTGCGGCAGGCCGAGACCCAGAAACTGATGCGGCTTATCAAGCAAAACCGCTCCGTCATCGTCAATGGGGAGAGCGGGATAGGCAAGCGGCATTTCATCGATGATTTCTTCAATCGTTTCGGCCATGAGGTCCCTCCCTCCCGGCGCGTCTCCTTCGAACAGATGGCCGAGGGAGATCCCTTCTCGAGGTTCCGACTCCACGTCCAGCAGGGTATTGGCGTTGGATATCTGGTCAGCCTGGCGTCCTCATCGCCGCAAACGCTCGCAGGGCACATCCATACCCTGTTCAATCTGCTCGACAGTACCTACGTCCCGGCAAATCCCGAGTCCTGGACACTGGAGGTGACAGCAGCGTTCAAGGCGGTCACGCGGCACTGCATAGACGAGGAACCCCATGTCCTGGTCCTGTGCGGCATGGAGTCCCCACGGGATTTCAATGATCTTTACTGGCAAGCCGTCTCCCGCCTCTATGGGTTTCACTCGGCGGCACCCGCCATCGTTCTCACCGGTCTCACCTCTTTCAAAATGGAGAACTCCGCCTGGGGACGCATCGAGCTCCATGGATTCCCCGTGGAACAGCTCCAGGCACTTTCGGAGCGGGTGGTTGATGTCGCGCTGCCCCAGCCCCTCCTCGACGCGCTGTCCCGAATCGGAGGGAATCCCTTCTATCTCTTCCAGATTTTGGATCTGTTTCTGGAAGAGAGCCTCCCCGAGGTCTTTGCCTCCAGGACTGAGCTGCTTGAGGTGCGGCTGAACCAGCTCCCGGTGCGCGCCAAGGAACTGCTTCAGGTGCTCAGCATCGCTGAAGGCAGCCTGGATCTGAAAACCATTGCCGCGCTGGCGGGGCTGCCGGTGGAGTCTCTGGTCCCCTCTGTGGAGCTGCTGGTCTCCAAGGGGATGCTCAAAGAGTCCGAGGGGCAGCTCAGGCTCGACCACCCCATCTGGCGTGAGGTCATCGACGCCAACCTTCCCGCGGAGGTCCGCCGTGAATTCTACCGGAGCTATCTCTCCTGCGAGGCCCGGGGCGTTCTGGAGATGAGTCCCGCCCAGCGGGGAGCCCTGGCGGAAGTGGTGGACGAGTACGAGACCGCCATGGAGGCGTGGGAGAATATTGCCAGGACAGTACTGCGCTACGGTGACCGAGCAAAGGCTTCGCTCTATCTTGGGAGGAGCTTCGCGGCCGCTCGCCGCTACTGGATGGCCAACCCCGACATGGGAGACGAAGACTGCGAGTACATTGTCGCCGTGGCCGTGAAGCTCGCATTCATCCTGCGCGATGAGGGCGATATCCATACCGCCATCGCCATGATCCAGGACCTCACGGAGATGGTCCACAATTCGTTCCGATCCATGTCCCGGCTTCTTCTCACCATTGCCCAACTGTATTTTACCGAGGGCATCTATTCCAAGACAGAGCTGTTCCTGGAGCGGTACATCGATCTGGCAGGGAGCTCGGGAGAGTCCCTGTCTGTCGATGCCTACAAGCTTCTGCTGGAACTCTACTCCGTCAAGGGAGAGTTTCACACGGCCTACGATGTGATCTCCGATTACCTGGGCTCCGTGGCGCGGAGCGCCTGGCACTGGTCCTTTTTCAATGCGGTCGGAGAGTTCTTCTTCTTTCTTGGGGAGAAGGACAACGCCCGGAAGTGGTGGCTCATTTCGGGACTCCTTGAGCTTCGGCAGACAGGCGGGGGGCTCACCTGTGCCGAGCAGCTCTTCAGGTACAACATGGAGAACGGAGATCTGGCCGCAGCGGCGGTAAATCTTGAGGTTCAGTTGCTCGAGTACGAGCAGCGCGAAGACCGCCTGGGGCAGGGCAATATCCTGTTGAGGATGGCCCAGCTGGCGCTGCAGCGCGAACGCCCGGACGACGCGAAGGCGCTCTTCAGAAAAACCCTCCTGCTTGCCCGTGAGATCGAGTGGCAGGACGGGCTGGTCATGAGCCAGCATTTTCTTCCCGAGGAATGAGCCATGCCCCTCACCCCCTGGACCATCCTCACCGAGAACACGATCTGCACGAACCCCGTACTGTATGTGGACGAGGTCATCTGCGCCCAAAAGGGGCACCGCCGTTCAACCTTCACGCGGATACATCTCCCCGACTGGGTGAATGTGCTGCCTGTGACCGCGGACGGGCGGGTGGTGCTCATCAGGCAGTACCGCCACGGGATTCGCCAGGAGACTCTGGAGATCCCCGGTGGGGTGCTCGAGCCTGACGAACTCCCCCTGGAGGGCGCCCGTCGTGAGCTGCAGGAGGAGACGGGGCTGACCGGGAGCGTCTGGCACGACCTGGGGAGCCTCCCGCCGAACCCGGCCCTGCAGACCAACCGGTGTCACTTCTTCCTGCTGCTGGACGCCCAATACACTTCCCCAACGGACTTTGATCCCGATGAGGAGATCCTTGTCGAGGAGATTCCCCTCTCGCAACTGCCAGAAATCATATCCAGTGGAGGCATCCAGAATGCCATCGTCGTTGCGGCGGTTGGGTTGGCCTGGGCCTCGGGGCTTCTGTCACGCTGAAGGCGGCAGGGGGAAGAGCAGGGTGAAGGTCGTGCCCCCCGAGGGCTCAACGGACACCAGAATGTCTCCGCCGTGTTGTTCCATGATCTTTTTGCAGATGGGAAGGCCGAGCCCGGTTCCTTCTTCTCGGGTCGTGAAGAAGGGGTCGAAGAT
>QKIM01000625.1 GCA_003249585.1 Deltaproteobacteria bacterium | reverse complement strand
CGTCAATCCGCTTCACTGCGCCATCGGCGTCAAAATAGACGCGCACCTTCTTCCATCGGCTCTTGCCGTAAATCCAATCGTCCGAAGCCATCTCGCGCTCGGGGGACGTCTTCCTCGCGTCCACCCACTCCTTCTCCGCGGCGTCAAACGTAAGCAGGGGTGGCCCCAACGAAGCATACACCGCGGCCTTGCTCATCCCGACCTTGACCTCCCCGTTTCGAACAGCCTCCCGGTATTCCCCCGGAATGGCGCTGAGGTCCGGCGGGTCGACGGAAAAGAACTTGTCCAGCAACGGCTCGGCGCCCATCAGTTTGGCCACGTACGAAGTGCCGTCCTCTGTCACAAACGAGTGGGCGCTCAGAATGCGCACCTTCGTCCCCGCTGGAATCACCGGCAGGTATGGCGTGTGCCAGTTATGCCACGCCACGACGTTGACTGGCATCACGCGGAGCTTGCAGCGCGTGTACCGTTCGAGGGGGATGGGGAAGGGTGTGGCAGGAACCCCGGCACAGGATGGGAGAAGGAGCGTTAATGCCAGGATGAGAAGGGGACTGCAGCGGCGGGACGCCAGGCGCTTTCGCAGGAGGTGCTCCCCCCTGCCTTCTAGTTCCTTCCAAACCGGGAGACGGTCGCTCGCTCCCCGCGCCGCGACCGACTGGGTCCACGCTGACATTGCCACTTGCCGGAACTCACTGTGTCGAGACAAGGATCTTCATCCAAACCCTATGGTGCTTGCCCCAAGAAGTTCTTCTTCCCAATTTCCCTAAGCGTTGCCCCCCTTGATGTAGTTGTACTGCCCCGATGTCACCGTAGAAAAATGAAAGATCGGTTTGTCCACGCGACGTATCACCAACGGACAATGCGCCATTCCGCCGGGAATAAAGATCATGGAGGTTCTGGTGAGAATGTGCTGCTCGTCCTCGATCCAGAATTCGATTTCCCCACCGAGGTCATAGGGGTCTTTGTGGTTGCTACCGAAGAAGCCGATGATTTCGTCAGTGTCGTGGGTGTGAGAGAACCGCTCAGGCATGTCAGGTGGATTGGGGCCAAGATACCACGAGCAGTTCATCTGAAAGGCGCCATCGACAACTTGATTGTCCATCCACAGAACGCGAGTCGCAAACGTTGCGTACTTTGCGGCGAATTCAGGTGAAAATCGGTTCGTCTTCAATTCCTGGACGATGTACTTGCCATACTTCGAATCCATCCTAGATCCTCCTTGTTCTCCCTATTGCAAACGAAAAGAGGCCGCCCCGACCCTGCAGGGCTAGGTGCGGCCTCACCTGTCACGGCTTCCTCCCTCCACACTCCCGTCCCGCCCTCCCGCCCCTCGGGCTCCCGTCCTTCTACCCCTCGGGTCTTGGGGCGGTCAAGACGCCCGTCCAATCCAACCCCGGTCAGTACATCCGGTGCCGGAACAGCCACGCCGCAACGGAGAGGTTCACGGCGCCGATGGCGGCCATGGACCTCGCCGGGCCTCTTCGTGATGCCGTATGTCTTCAGGGCGGTAGGAGAGGCCACGCGGACAGTGTGAGGCCGCGGTGACACTCGTGGACCAGAGGGGCCTGGGGAGCAACTCGGGCTCTATCCTGAACACGTGGCGCTCCTTCGGCCTTAAGTGCTGCCTCTTACTGCGATCGGTTTGTGCAGGCGTTCCATCAGAGTAACCCCGTCTTCCGGGAATGAACTCGAGCCCAGCATTTCCCTCCTCTTCACGAAATCTTCAGCTGCCGTTCAGAGGATCTTCAGGAGCCCTCCTCTACCCTGGTTGCGTGGCATGTCGTCACGATTCCGGCAAACAACCCGAGACGAGAGGAGACGACTCATGGAGCACCAAACCCGCAACCCCGCACCGTCGAGCCACAGCAACGGGGGCCTGCCCCTCATCCTCGCGGCCGCCGCTCTGTTCCTCGGGCTCGGCGCCACGGCGAGTCACGCGCGCGGCCACGCTCGGGAGCAACCGTTCAAGGAGGCCCAGTTCTTCATCGAGTACAACTCGACGGCCGGGGACACTGGCGTACAGGTATTCCTGGACGACGACCAGTGGCGCAAGATTACCATCTCGGACCCGGACGGACGTCGGCTCTTCACGGTGAAGGGCCAGGGACAGCTCGGTCGCCAAGGCCTCACTGAGCTCTTCTTCGAGAGCGTAGAGCCTGAGCTCGCCGACCTGCCGTTGGTGGAGTTCCTGGAGCGGTTCCCCGAGGGGGAGTACGAGTTCGAGGGGATCCGCAACGACGGCATCAAGCTCGAGAGCGAGGTTGAGTTCACCCATGTGATCCCGTGTGCGCCCGAGGTGGCTCCGGAGGAAGGAGCGATCGTCGACCTCGCCGGCCCCGTAGCCATCGGCTGGGACGAGGTGACCGAAGTCGTCGATCCCATGGCGACGGATGACGCGGGCGAGACGGTCTGCGTGGACCCTTGGAACCTCGGGCACGAACTGGTGATCGAGACCTACCAGGTCATCGTCGAGAACGATGATGTCCACCTCATCGTCGACCTGCCGGCCGACGGGAGACAGCTTACCGTGCCGCCCGAGCTCCTGGTCTCCGACACGCTGTACAAGTTCGAGGTGCTGGCCCGGGAGGAGAGCGGCAACCAGACGATCACCGAAGGCTTCTTCTGCACGGGACCCGACCTCACGGAGGCAGACTGCGCGGCCCTCTCGGAGCTTTAGACCGG
>QKIM01000446.1 GCA_003249585.1 Deltaproteobacteria bacterium | reverse complement strand
ATCGGACTCATGCTCACAGACGCTGGGCCCATGGTGCTGGAGTTCAACTGCCGCTTCGGAGACCCGGAGACACAGCCGCTCATGCTGGCCATGGAGGATGATCTCGTTCGATGGCTCCTTGGTGCCGCCCGTGGATGCCTCCCGGCGGGAGAGCCCGCCTTTCATCCCGGAGCTGTCCTCACCGTGGTTCTCGCAGCCGCGGATTATCCCGGCACACCACGCACGGGTGACCCGATATCAGGGCTGGAGCATGCCGCGCTCATGCACGGCGTGAAGGTCTTCCGTGCAGGCACGGGCATTTCGGGGGAGTCGACCGTGGTCACGGGCGGCAGGGTCCTGGGTGTTTCGGCCGCCGGTCCGGATCTCGAATCCGCCAGAAGGCTCGCCTACGAGGCTGTGGAGGGAATCTCTTTCGCAGGTATGCAGTATCGCCGAGATATCGGCATCAGGAGAGAGTGACATGCCAGACGTTTTGATTCTCATGGGTTCTGACAGTGATCTCGAATACATGGAGGCTTCCGTCGAAGAGCTGCAGAGGGCCGCGGTGACGTTCTCCATCCATGTCGCCTCGGCTCACCGGACGCCAGAGCGGGTCGCCACCCTGGTCCGTGATTCCGAAGACCACGGGACAAAGGTCGTTATCGCCGGCGCCGGTGGTGCCGCGCATCTTGCAGGGGTCGTTGCCGCGCACACCACGCTCCCCGTGGTGGGTGTCCCGCTGCCCACCCTCGGGCTCGGGGGCGCTGACGCACTCCTCGCCACGGTTCAGATGCCACGGGGAATCCCCGTGGCCACGGTGGGAATGGGCAACTCCGCAAACGCGGCCCTCCTGGCCATCCAGATCCTTGCCCTCGAAAATCAGCGATTGAAAGAGTACATGCGGCGGTATAGGATATCCATGAAAGAGAAAGTGCTCGCCAAAGACCAGAAAATTCAATTGAGATTCAACCAGTGAGACCACCAATCCTTCCTTTTGAAGAGGGCCTGCCCCACGCCGCTGCTATCCTTAAAAGAGGTGGAGTGGTCGCGTTTCCCACGGAGACGGTCTATGGACTCGGCGCGTCCCTGCGCAGTGTAGAAGGGCTCAAACGCATCTATGAAATCAAGGGGCGAAAGTGGGACGCACCGCTTATCGCGCTGCTCGATCACGCGGCGCGATTGCCCGATGTCGTACGCGAAGTCCCTGCGTTGGCGCAGGAGCTCGCCGCCCACGGCTGGCCTGGTGGCTTCACCGCCGTTCTCCCTGCCCGTGCCGATCTGCCCGCCCCGTTCATCAAAGATGACGGCTGTGCCGTGCGCATCACTCCCAATCGGGCCGCCCAAAACCTGATTCGCCTGGTAGATGAGCCCATCTCCGGGACGTCCGCCAACCGAACCGGGGAAGCTCCGGCCATGTCCGCCATCGAAGCTGCCCGGCTGGAGGTGGACATGGTGCTCGACGGGGGGCCGTCTCCCAGCACCGTTCCGAGCACCCTCGCGAGGCCAGGGTCCGCAGGCTGGGAAATTCTCAGGCAGGGCCCGTACACCTTTGAAGAGGATGCGCACCTCCCGGTGGTCGACGGGTGGGCGGCGACGACCATCCCAACCATCGACGGGTGGGTGCTCCAGCCCCAGAAGGGGTACCGGTTCTCCGTCGACTCCATCCTCCTGGCCTCCTTCACCCTGCCCATGATTCAGGGAATGGAGCGGGCGGCTGATCTCGGGAGCGGGACGGGAGTCCTCTCCATGATCCTCGCCAAACGCGCCGGGCTTTCCCGCATCGACGCCGTTGAGGTCATGCCAGAGTATCACGAGGCCATGACCGTCGCGGTGCAGCGGCAGGGGCTCGCGAACATCATCGATCCCATCTGCGGGGATCTGTGCCGTTCCAAGCAGTTTCTCCCGGGGAATGCCTATGATCTGGTCATTGTCAACCCGCCCTACTACAAATCCGGGAGCGGCAAGATCAGCCCCCGCAGGAGCAAGGCAACCGCCAACTCCGAAGAGGTGGCGCCCCTTGGGCTCTTCCTCGAGGAAAGCAAGCGGATCCTCAGACAGGGAGGCCTGCTCTCCATCATCATCCCCGAGAACCGGATGCAGGAGACCCTGTCCCTGTGTTCGACGCTTTCTCTGCACCTTGCCTATCTCCAGCCCATCTATCCCTCGTCCCGCAAGGGCGCGAACCGGCTCCTGATGGGGCTGGTGAAGAACCGTACGCCCGCGCTGAAGATCCTGCAGCCGCTGCACATCTTCACCCAGCGGGCCGCCTACACCAGCCAGATGCAGCGGATCCTCAAGGGCGCGCCCCTTTGATATATCGCTTCCCCCTTCCCTTTTACCCCGTTTGCGCTTACATTGGGGCCCATTAGAGGGAGATGTCCTTCATGGCGAACCTGGCAAGAGCAACCTGGCAGAAACTCGACCGCGCAGCGGATCTCTTCTGGCTTCCCGTGCTCCACATTTTCGAGGAGACAGGCAACATCTGCATGCTCATCGCCTCGGCCTTCACCTGGCTGGTGCGGCCTCCCCTGCGGCTCGAGCTCCTTTTGCATTCCATGGACTTCATCGGCATCGGCTCCCTCGGGATCGTCGCGCTGGTCGCCAGCTTCACCGGCGCTGCCTTCAGTCTCCAGACCGTCTATATGTTTCAAATGTTCCAGGCGGAGGCCTTCATCGGCGTCACCGTGGCCATCACGCTGGCCAAGGAG
>QKIM01000436.1 GCA_003249585.1 Deltaproteobacteria bacterium | reverse complement strand
ACCGGTCCCGAGCATCTTGGTCATCCCCGCCTCGAAGGTGAACTCCCGCTGCTCGGAGACCGTCATGAACTCCCCGGGCACACTGGAAGAACTGACATCAACCCCCTTGACCGCGGCGTTCACCTGCACGTCGAACATCGCCCTCGATCTGAGCGCCATGAACCCCACCGCCACCCCGGAGACCATGGAGGTGACCTCCTACACTCCCTCGGTGACCCTCATGATCAAGCATCCATTGCTCAAGGGGATGGGGCTCGCCGTGAACGACGCACAGGTGAAGATCGCCTCCCTCGGTGTGGAGATCGAACAACTGAACCGGGAAGCGACCTGGCAGACGACGGTACGGGACATCGTGACCGGATACCACTCCCTTTCCCTGGCCCACAAGCAGTATGAGGTGACCCAAAAAGGGCTGGAGGTTGCCAAAAGTCAGCTGGAGCAGACGCGCCAGTTGCTCGAGGCACATCGGGCGACGCGGTCGGATTTGCTGGCCGCCCAGAGCGCTGTCGCGCAGCGGGAGGTGACCCTCATATCGGCCCGTTCCGCCATCCTTCGGGCCACACTCACGCTCAAACAGCTCATGGGGATGAAGGTCACCGAGGGGCGTGAATACTTCAGGCCGGTGACGCCTGCCGAGGCTGGCAAGGTCCCCGACCCCAGGACCCTGCTGACCCTGGCGCTGAAGCGCTCCAGGGAGATCCAGATGCTGGAGCGGCAGGAGCGGATCCTCTCAAGGCAGGAGCTTCTCGCCCGCGACGCGACCCGCCCGCAGCTGGATCTGACCCTGGCGGCCGGCCCTGCAGGGAGATCCTCCACTCTCACGGAGGCTGTCTCCAAGATGATCTCCTTCAGCGGCTTTACCCTCTCGGCGGGGATCGATTTCCGGTATTCCCTGGGGAACCGGGCTGCCAGGGCGGCCGTGGACTCTACGGTGGCGTCGCGGAAGATGACCCGGCTGCAGAAAGAGGATCTCGCCAACTCGGTCACCATGTCGGCTATGCTGGCTCTGGACGCCTACAATTCGGCGCGACTCAGGCACCAGGCCTCACGGTTGGCCGTAAAGGTCGGACGCCTCCATCTGGCCCACGAGCGAGAGAAGTTCGCCCTGGGGAAGGGGACAAATCATTCCGTACTGCTCAGGCTCGAGGAGCTTGAGCGTGCCGAGCTGGCCCTGCACCAGGCCGCTGGAGATATTGCCGTGGCCCGTGTCAATCTGGACACCCTCTCCGGGACGGTGCTGGGGAAATACGGGCTCTCCCTCAAATGAACCTCCTCCTCTCATCGGGAGCTCACGGCAGGGGGTGGACTCGGTGATGCACGGCGCTGCTCGCTACCCACTTGACGTCACCGCCTGAAGGCGTCAGAATCGTTGCAGGAAGGCTTCTTCTGTACTCCATCAGGAAGGGGCGTGTGGGAGCGCCTGCAGGGCCATGTTCATGCCACGAACCCGAGTTGATCACCTATTCTTTTTTGCCGTGCTGTGCCCACTGATAGGTTGCGCCAAACAGGACCGTACGGTTCGGGACGAACCCGCGGCACCCGCACCCAAACGGCGGGTCCTCTCGCGGGAGCGGATCCGGGCCTCCATTCAGTGGCTCGCCTCCGACGCCCGCCGGGGAAGGGGCTCCTTCTCCGATGATGCGCGGCTACGCGCCGTCTGGATCGCGGAACGCTTCAAAGAGAGCGGATTGCATGCCCCCGCCGGCGGCTATCTCATGCCCTTCACCCGCGGGGGGAAGCAGAGCCGGAATGTGGTGGGGATAGTGTCCGGGCGGGGCCCGGAGGTTGTCCTGGTCGGAGCGCATTACGACCACCTCGGCCAGCGGGGTAGACAGATATACTACGGCGCCGATGACAATGCCTCCGGGGTGTCGGTCCTGTTGGAGGTTGCCCGTCTCCTCGCCGTGGAGAAACCCGAGAGGAGTATCTGGTTCGTCGCCTTCGGCGCCGAGGAGAAGGGGGTCGCAGGCTCCCGGGCCTTTGTCGCCACGCCCCCGTGTCCCCTCGGCCGGGTGACCCTCATGGTGAACCTCGACATGCTTGGCCGCGGGTTTTACGAAAACGCCTACGGGACCTCCATGAAGGACGGCCTGGGGATCATTGTCCACAGGCCTCAAGACAGCATTGGGGAGTTCCTGTACAAGGCGTCTCCTGACTTCGGTCTGCGTGTCATGGTTCTCCCGGACTCCTTCCTGCGCCGGTTCGGTGGCAATTTCTATTATGATTCCCTCCCATTCAATGAGAAAGGGATCCCGACCATCTTCTTCTCCACGAGCCTCCACGCAGATTACCACCGGCCTTCAGATACCCCTGACAAGATCCACTACGGGAAGCTCGCCCGGATCGCCGGGCTTGTGCTGGCGCTGCTCAAGAAAACCACGTCCCCGCCGGATTCTTCAGCCAAAGGAGTGGCGCCATGAGCCGATTCATCCTGTGTTCCCTTCTCCTTCTCCTTCTCGGTGCCTGCAGCAGCGACGACCTCAACGGCGGCAGCACGGTCGGCGGCGACCGTGGTGTTGTCTGCGCCACGGGAAGTTCGACCGGGGAGGTCGCGGCTCCGGTCTACCGCATGCACCTCGAGGGTCAGACGAGCTGGTACGCTTCACCCGTTGTGGTGGATCTCGACGGGGATGGATCCATGGAGCTGGTGGCCGCCTATTATGACCTCTATGTCTTCGACGCAGGAGGAAC
>QKIM01000411.1 GCA_003249585.1 Deltaproteobacteria bacterium | reverse complement strand
TACCCGAAGAAGCGCATGGACTGCTTGCTGATCTTGGCCTTGTACTCCATCTCCTTGCGCTGCTGCTGGTACTTCTCCCACAGGATCCGCCGCTGCTTCTCCTGCTCGTTCTTGGCCTTCTGGGCGGCCAGATAGAGTTTGCTCTTCTCGATCATCTGCTTGGGGGTGAGCATGGTCACCTGCCGGTGCAGGACCGCGCCGCTCTTGGCCTTGTCCACCAGGAGCTCCTTGTTGACGAAGCCCTTCTTGGTGAAGACCAGGGCGGTGAACCCGGGCTTGAGCCAGATGATGCCCTTGTAGGGTGTCTTGACGGATTTGTTCCCCTTGCGGAGCACCTCGCCGTTGACGACGATCTCGGCTCCGTCCACATTGACGGACACGGTCAGCGCCACCAGCGACTTCTTGAGGGCCTCGATCTGCGCCCTGGCCTCGGTGACATAGGCGGGTTTGATCCTGGTGAGCGTCCAGCTCCCCGCGCGGGCGACGAAGGTGTCCAGAGCCTCCTTGGCGCGAACCAGGTTGCCGAAAGACTGGTAGGTCTTGCCCATCCAGTACTGGATGGTGGGGGTCTCCACCAGCCGGTAGGCCTTGATAAACAGGAAGATGGCGTCACCGTAGGAGCCCTGCTCATACAGGGTCACCCCACCGCGGGTGTAGTGGTAGGCGTTGAGGTAGTCCGTGGCGCTGAGCTTCGCCGCACGGAGCTTCAGGACAAACTCCCTGCCCGCGATCTGCTCCAGCTTCTGTTCGTCGGCGGTGAAGGGAGCCTCAACCGGTTTCTTGACCTTCTTTTTGACCTTTGCAACCCGTTTTCGGCCGGCGTGCCGGGTTTTTGCCTCCACCGGAGCCCACACGAAGGTGAACGCCAGCACAAGCGCCAGAGGCCCAAGCACGGCGAACCTGAGAAAATGCTTCACCTGCGTCATCATACGTCCCTCGTTCCAGGGAGGGGGTTCCTCCCGGAAGGTGAACACGCGAGGGGGCCCCGAGACCCGGGCGGGGCGGCGGGACACCTCTCAGTTTTCGTCCGAAACAGCGACCCATTGTATCACGTGGAGCCGTGGTTTCAAGAAACCGATGACGCAAAGCACGAGGAAATGGTGTGGAGGATCCTAGAGGAAGTCGTTGATCATGGCCCGCATCATGACGGGACGCATGACGGGACGCATGACGGGGACATGATGCATCACGGGCGGCGGGGTCATGTCCTTGGGGGCGCTGGGCTTGACCAGATTCACCATGACGGGCATGTCGAAGGCGGGATAGAGCTTCTTCTCCCACGGGAGGAAGCCCTTGGCCGTCACCTTGATGACCACCGGGACGGTATCGCTCTTGGGGAGCTTGAAGATGGGCGTCTTGGAGAGCTTGCCATCGACCAGGATCGTGGTCTCCACGTTGGGGGAGATCTGGAGCTGGAAGGTGACCTGCGTGGGCTTGGCGGGGATGGAAGGGGCCATCTCCACGGGGTTGAGCACGGGATCGTTCTTGGGCACGAGGTCGCGGTCGGCGGGAACAACGACCTCTTCGTTCGTGTCCCGACCGCCGACGTTGAACCTGATGACCCCCGTGGGGATGAGCACGGCGGCCAACAGCAGCACTGCCGCGACGGCGATGAGGGCGATGCGTTTGCCGTACCCCGCCGGAGGCAGGACGCTGGTGCTCCCCACATCGGAGATGGAGAACTTCTCCACGTCGGGGATGGTGGCGCCGGCGATGGCCCTCGGGGAGAGGTTCGACTCGCTGGCGGACAGCATCTGCAGCACCGGAAGGAGCCGCGAGGAGAGCTCCTCGATGTTGCGGGGACGGGACTCCTTCTCTTTCTTGAGGCACCACAGGATGATGGCCTCGAGCTCGTTGTTGATCTCCACCAGCGCCGAGGGAGAGTAGGGAGTCTGGGTGATGTGCGCCTGAAGGATGGCCATGAAGGAGTCGCCCTTGAAGGGCAGCCGGCCCGTGAACATCTCGTAGAGGATGATGCCCAGGGAGTAGACGTCGCTGGCGGCGTCCACCGACTGCCCGGCGCACTGCTCGGGGCTCATGTAGAAGGGCGTCCCGATGGGGATCCCCGTCTTCGTGTGGGAGGTCCGATACCCGTCCTCGGTGAACTTGGCGATGCCGAAGTCCAGGAGTTTCACATAGAGATCATCCGTGGGGCGCTGCTCCAGGAAGATGTTGTCGGGCTTGATGTCCCGGTGGATGATCCCCTTGTCGTGGGCGGCGGACAGCGCTCCCAGGATCTGCTTCAGGATGGAGTAGGCTTCCCGGTAGGGGACCACCTGGGTATCCTTGAGATAGGTGGTGAGGGTCTTGCCTTCGAGGTACTCCATGACGAAGTACTGGGCCCCCTCCTCCATCTCTCCGAAGGAGAAGATATCGACGATGTTCGGGTGGTGGATGGCGTTGACGGCCTTGGCCTCGGCCAGAAACCGCCCCATCATGTCCTTGTTCTCCGACAGGGAAGGTTTGAGGATCTTGATGGCGACGCGCTTGCCGATGAGCGGATGGACACCGCCGTAGACCGAGCCCATGCCGCCGCTGCCCACTATGCTCGTGATCTCATATTCTCCGACCTTGCGGCCGATCATCTCGTCCTGGGTCCGGCGCAGCTTGGTAGGGGTGCGGTTGTCCTTGACCGTCAGGGAGTCTTCGAGATGCACCTGCTCTCCGTCGGGCTGGTCACCATCCGATGACTGGGCGCCGTCGCGAAGATCCGGGGTGTCGGTGGAGAGTCGATTCTCGCTCTGCACCCGATCGCGCATCTCCTTGACCGGTGGCGGTGTCCCCATGAGGGTCCGCTGGATGGAGACCGGCACCTCGAACCCACAGATGCAGGTGTTTTCATTGTCGGGGATCTGAGCCCCGCATTCCGGGCATTTCATGGTCATAACAGCCAACCTGGATAAGATTCTCGTCACCCGTGAGTCTACCCCTCAGGTGCCGGTCCCGTCAAGGATTCGGAACAACCCATCATACCAGTTGTTCTTCAAAAAGATAGCAAAGAAGTTGACCGCTTCAACCAACTTTTTCATTCAAGGCGATACCGATCACCCTGGAAACTCACCCGATACCGTCCGCGCAAGACGTCGCTGGAGCTTCTCCATCCGGCCCACCACCATGGGATCCGCGGGGGCGGCCTCCACACAGGCCAGCTCCCGGGAGGCACCGGTATGGTCCCTCCCCCACAGGCGCAGCTCGGCTCGTCGGACGCGCTCGATGGTCTCCACGTTCGCCATCTCGAAGCTGGCCTCCAGCAGCTGGAGAGCCCGGGTCCGATCTCCGTCCAGGTGGGCCACCTCAGCATAGAGGGTGAAGAGACGCCCGTCCCGTGGTGCCAGAGAGACGAGCCCGTCCATGAGGATGGTCGCCTCCTCGATGCTCCCGTGGGAGGCCAGAAGCAGCGCCAGGGAGGCGGTCCCGTACAGCTCCTCGGCGTTGATGCCCAAAAGTTGCCCCAGGGTGGAGCTGCCATGAGCGAGGCTCTCGGCCCGGGAGATGATCTCGTCGTCGGTCATGATTCGCTGTCCCATGTTCATCCCCCTTCACACCCTGATGTTCTGTATGGAGGCCTTCTTCGTGGTGTGCATGGCCTGGATCATGTTGGAGGCGAGGGTCTGCATCTGGTTGAGCCGCTGCATGAGAATCTGGATGCGGTTCTCCACATTCTGTGAGGAGGCCGCCGAGGTGGCCTGTCCCGTAGTCCCGGAGGTGGACTTGGCCAGCTTTCCCTGCTCCTTGAGGCACTCTTCGAGCTCCCCCGTGACCGATTCGCTCACGACGCCGGCGATGAGAATGATCTTCTCCTCAATGGAGTAGGGGCCGTTGAGGATGGACTGGATCCTGGCCTGGGAGTTGTCCGCGGCGGCGGTGCCGCTGCTGCCCACGGTACCGGCGTTGGCCATCACCCCTGTGGCGGTGGCCGCCCCCAACCCCGCAAGCTTCTCGAGTGCGGACGAGATGAAGGGACGCAGCGCCTCGAATCCCTGACTGAAGGGGCTGCCCGCCATGGAGCTCCCCTGTCCCGAGAGGAACATGGTGAAGAGCATACCCTGGGGGCTCGAGGAGGCGATCCCCATTATGGCGGCCTGCGAGAGGGCGGGAATGACACTGTTGAAAACAGATCCGATGTTGAAGCTCATGAGGTCTCCTTGGGGGCCGTGGTCGGGCGGAGGGTGAAGGCCCCTTCCCTGCCGCCACCTTTCTTTTCGTCCCCCGGCGACTTCGGTTGCCAATTTGGTCACTTTTTTATGTGCTTCAGGATCAGAATCTTGAGTTTTTTGTACTTTTCGTTGTTCGGCTGAACGTGGAGCGCACGCTGTATTTCGTTGAGGGCCAGCTCGGCCTGACCGCTGCGCAAAAAGAGCGCCGCCCTCAGCCAGGCGAGGTGGGAGGAACGCTGAAAGTGGGCCAGCGCTTCCTGTGAGCCCAGATAGGCTTCGGCAGGATAGACGCCGAAGCGGATGAGCGCATCGAGATAGCCAAGCCACTGGGCCGGATTCTCCCGGGCCGCCTGGGCACCGCGGGCCAAAAAGAGCTGCCCGTTGGGGGCCCCGTTCTTGCGGGCCGCCGCTGCGAGGAGGGCGAAGGCCCGGGCGCACTCGAGCCCGTAGAGGGAGCGCGCCAAAATACCGTACACCTTCTCGAAGGAGGCGCCATCGGCCAGATAGAGCTCGGCAAGAAGGAAACGGGCCTTCTCGGCTTCATCGCCCTTGCCCGCACTCAACTGTTTGAGCTGGATAACCCCCCCGTCCTGACCGAGGGCCAGCTGCAGCTTCGCCAGCCAGAGACGGCCCCTGTCGCCCAGCTTGGCCTTCCTCAGGCTCACGGCAAGCTGCCGGCCCATCTCGAAGAGCCCCATGGACACAAACCACTCCACTCGCCCAAGGCTCTCCTCGAGCTCCGCAGGAGGCTCGTTGAAGTCCACCTTGCCCAGATGCAGCGAGGCGAGGATGGTCATCCTCGTGACGCCCCTGCCACCCGAGTCCTGGGCCTCCTTGAGGTAGGAGAGGGCCTCCTCCCAGCGCTCCATTTCGAAGAGGGCCCTCCCCATGGCGTACTTCATGGCGGCGGGGTTCCCCTTGCTCTCGTACTTCTGCATGAGCTCCTGGGCCGCACGAAACCGCCGCATGCGCCCCAGCTCCCAGATCCGCTTGGAGAGGGGCGGGATGAGGGGCTCCACGGCCTTCACTCCGCCGAAGACCTTGGGCATGGCGCGCAAGGCCGTGATGGTCTGCACTATGTCATGCTGAACGAAGGGAGGGAGGGTCCACCACAGGGTCTGGGCCAGCGTGGGGAGGAAGATCTTGAGGAAGGCCCGGCCGCGTGGCGTGGAGGGAATATTCCCGACCTTCAGGTCTCCAGCGTACATCCTCGCGTAATGGAATGCACGCTCATAGAACCGCTTCCCAAGCGGAAATTCCCGCTGCCCGGGCGCCTCGATACGCTGGGCCCAGGTGAGCCAGAATTCAAAGAGGGAGCCCACCGCGTGGATCTGACGGGACCAGCTCGAGTCCCCCTTGTTGAGCTGTCCCATGGCCTCCTGGGCCCTGAGGATGGCTGCGGCCTCCTTCTCTCCTTCACCGTGACGTCCCAGCCCGGCGAAGTAGGTGCGACAGGCCGAGGCCGCCTTGGGGAACTCGTACCGCAGGAGATACAGCAGCGTGAGGTAGTACTTGTGCTCGAGGTTGTGACCCCGGGCGAGCTTCTTGAGGAGCTTCCCCGCCTGCCGGCCATCGGTGACGGAGAGCACCGTCATGGCGCTGTGATGGGTGAGGAGATCCCTTGAAGCGGCGGAATAGGGGAAGGTCGTCACCAGATAGCGGGCGAAGAAGGGGTCCGCGCCCCGGATCCGCACGATCTTCTCCAGGGCCTCCACCCGTGCCTCGTCGGTGGTGGCCTCGACATAGGCGGCGAAATAGGGCGCCGGTGAACGCATGGATGCCGTGGGATACCAGCGCGAATACGCGCCAGGGTCTTTCAGTATCTCGGGCTTTGGCGGCACGTCGAGGGCCAGGCAGTCACTGAATGGGGGTTCGGGTGCCAGGGGCTGCAGCCGACGCTCCAGAAGCCTCGCCAGCCGGGAATACTTGAAGGCGGTCCGCTGATCGTACAGATCGTGTCGTCGGGTCTCGCCGGAACCGAGCTCGGCGGTGAGGAGTCCGAACCGGGGTGCCCCGCAGGCGAGCTGGCTCCGCTGACCGGAGCCGGCTTCCCCGTAGGCGTCCATGACAGCCTTGGCCAGCTTGGGATCCCGCTTCAGGGGAAACCGTTTCGGTTCTCCCTTCTCCACGGCGTGCAGATAGGTCATCTGCCCGTCCGAAACAACCGAGAGGCCGTGACGATGGCGGATGCCTCCCTTTACGACCGTGTACTCATAGGTGACCGAACGGGGCGCCGCGTTCAACCAGGAGGGAGCAACCAGAAGACAGAAAAAAAAAACATGGGCATGAAGTACTCGCCGGACTTGAGCCGGCGCAGAAACTCGCGGAGGAGGGAGTAGTTTCCCTTCTCCCGGGAGACAAAGGCGATGCCGTAGAGATCCTCGGATGGCTTGTTCTTCACCTCGGCCAAAAAGGAGACGGGGCGCACGCCACCGGGCGCGGTGATCTCCAGGAAGATCTTCTCTCCCACCAGGTCCTGCACGATGGAGGTCCGCATCCGGGCGCCGCCCTCGGCGATATCCAGAAGGATCGCGTCGTGGTAGACCGCCGTCTCGAGAATACGGAACCGGATGGGGAGCTCCACGCTGAGGCGGGCATGCCGGCGTCGCTTCTCTGGCCTCGAGATCCCCTGCTCGAAGAGGCCGACGAGATATTCGACCTTGTCCAGCTCGTCATCCTCCACCCGGACCAGGGCACCACCCCGGATGCCGCGACGGGGCACCGGTTTGCGGAAGGAGATGACCGACCCCCGCACCAGGGTCTTGTCATGGACCGAGGGAATGTGCAGTTCGACGATGACCTCCTGCCCGATGGAGAGGGTCTGGACCGTGGGGCAGAAGATGTGGTTGTCTTCGGCGTTCCAGGCCTCGAGAAATTCATCGGTGTTGAGATAATTGGCGCGTAAATAGTTCATTACCTTTCAATGATTACCAGATTCCCCGTCCGATCTCAAAGTCAAAAAGACACACGCGCAAACACCAACATGAAATCAATGAAGAAAAAGAAACACATTGATTCCCGGTAGGGTTGTCAAGTATGCTCACTTGCCACCACGTCTCACCCCGGGAGCCTGTCATGTCGTTGAAGGATCAATCAAAAATGTCACTGCGATTTTTCGTTACCGCCGCCGCGCTTCTTCTCCTCGGAGCCTGCGCCAGGCGCTGTCCCACCTGTACCGTGGTCTCCTGTCCCGGAGCCCAGGGCTCGCAAAAACACCCCTCCGTTCCCGTCATCCCCAGCCCCAGGATCCTTCTGGACCTGGAGAAGGTGGCCACGGGCGCCTACCTCTCGGGCAGCGTCAGCGGCCTCAAGTGGTCCCCCACAGGCAGCCACCTCACCTTTCTGAAGACGGGCGACAACGGGCTCACCGAGCTGTGGGCCTACACCGTGGCGACCCGCCGCATCGAGGCGCTGGTGAAGAGCGCGGCGCTGGTCGGTTCCGTCAGGGAGACCGACGCCGAGAAGGCCGCCCGGGAGCGCAGGCGCATTGCCCAGCGGGGCATCGTGAGCTATTTCTGGGCCCCCGACGGCAAGAGTATCCTCTTTCCACTCTCGGGGGATCTCTATCTGTACAGCCTCCAGTCCCGCGCGGCACGACGCCTCACCAGTGATCCCGAGCCGGAGATCGACCCCACCTTCAGCCCCGACGGTACCCGCATGGCCTGGGTGAAGAAGGGCAACCTCCAGGTCATGAACATCAAGACCGGCAAGGTCGATACCCTCACCAGAGGGGCTACGGCCACCCACTTCTTCGGACTCTCGGAGTTTGTGGCCCAGGAGGAGATGGGAAGATACCGCGGCTACTTCTGGAGCCCCGACGGCAGACGGATCGCCTACCTCGACGTGGACGAGTCGAAGGTGCCGGTCCGCAGGCGTCTGGACGTTGACGCCGAGGCGTTCCGCGTGGCCACCCAGCGTTACCCTTCCGTGGCTACCCCCAACGCCCTGGTGAAGGTCGCCGTGGTCACCCTGGCCTCCAAAAAATCCGTCATGCTCAAGCTCCCCGCCTACGAGTACATCCCCAGGGTGGTCTGGGCCAACGCCGCCGAGGTCTCCGTCCAGACCCAGAACCGCACCCAGACGGAGCTCAAGCTCAACATCTGCGATCCTGTCAAGGGGAGCTGCACGGCCATCCACACCGAACGCGACGGCCAGTGGGTGGAGCTCCACGATGATCTGCGGTTCCTCGAGGGTGGCAAGCGCCTCCTGTGGTCCACGGAGAACTATCCCCTGAACTTCGGCCAGGACGCCCCCGGTGACGGCCGGGTGGCCCGGACCCTCGTCCTGGCGACCCGCACGCAGCGCGGGGTGCTCATGTCCCCCCACCCCATCCCCGTGCTCCCCGGCTACACCTTCCACAGGCTCCTGGCCGTCGATGAAAAAGCCCGGGAAATCTTCTTCACGGCCTTCGGCGACCAGGGCCGCTCCAACCACCTGTTCACTTACAACTACGCCACCCTCCAGCCCCCACGGCCCAGCACCTGGTCCGGGATCCATCTTCCCAACGGCAACAGCCAGGGGCTGCGCCTCATCACCTCCATGATGCGGTACAACCGCTTCGTCCTCTCTCCAGACAAGAAGTTCTTCCTGGAGACGACCTCGGATGTGCACAGCGAGACCCAGCTGGTCATCAAAACCATCACGGGGTCCCAGGTGGCCTCCCTGCCCCAGATCAAGGCCATGGACCCCATTATGCGCAGGCTGCCCAGACCATCCTTCGTCTCGATCCCCCTGGGCGACCGCCACAACACGCGGCTCAACGGGCTGCTCTTCAGACCGCGGCCCTACGCGACCTCCCAGACGAAGTACCCCGCCATCATCTATGTGTACGGTGGCCCCCACGGACACATGGTGCGCAGGGAGGCGTCCAAATACAACCTGTGGAGCCAGTACCTGGCCGAGCGGGGCTTCTATGTGCTGCACGTGGACGGCCGCGGTGGACTCTACCGGGACCGGTCCTTCGCCAAGGCGCCCCACAGGCAGTTCGGCAAATATGAGGTGGTCGACGCAGAGATGGCCGCCCGCTTCATGAGCCAGCAGCCCTACGTCGACAAATCCCGCATCGGCATCTGGGGATGGAGTTACGGCGGATACGCCGTGCTGGCGGCCCTCTCGGCGACCCGCGGCGTGTTCCGGGCGGGCTTCGCCGTGGCCCCACCCACCGACTGGACCCTCTACGACACCCACTACACCGAGCGCTATCTCGGCACGGGGGGCAGGGCCAGCACTCCCTACACCGGATCCCTCATCGGCGCGGGCCGGCTGCGGACCCTGAGCGCCCCACTCATGGTGGTCCACGGCATGTCCGACGACAACGTACTGCTCATCAACTCCCTGCGCATCATCAAGAAGATGCAGGATCTGCGGCTCCCCTTCGAGATGATGCTCTATCCGGGCAAGGCCCACTCCCTGTGGGGCACCTCCACTCGGATCCATCTGCTCTCACAGCTCACAGCCTTCTTCATCACCCACCTCTCCCCTCCCGTCCCCACCCGCTGAACCGCACGCCAGGCCAAAACCGGAAACCGGGGAGCCGTTTCTCCGCGTCAGAACCTATTTTTTTCAATAACTTCTGATTTTACAGATAGTTGCAAGAGGAGTTCAGATTCTGTGTTTTTTTTACCAATGGCCATTTTTTTTCACTTATGATGGCCTCCGGAGGCAGAAAATGAACCAGCAACCCTTCGCAGAACCTTATAAAATCAAAGTAGTAGAACCTATTCGTCAGATTTCCCGCGAGGAGCGCGAGCTCAAGATCCGCGAGGCCTTCTACAACCTCTTTTTGCTGCGCGCCGAAGACGTCTTCGTGGATCTCCTCACGGACTCGGGAACCGGCGCCATGAGCGACCGGCAGTGGGCCGCCCTCATGGAGGGTGACGAGAGCTACGCCGGATCCCGCAGCTTCTACGCCATGAAGGACGCCATCGGCGACATCCTCGGTCTCCCCCACGTCCTGCCCACCCACCAGGGGCGCGCGGCGGAGAACGTCCTCTTCTCAGCGCTCGTCAAAGAGGGACACGTGGTCCCGGGCAACAGCCACTTCGACACC
>QKIM01000058.1 GCA_003249585.1 Deltaproteobacteria bacterium | reverse complement strand
CGCCATCACCGCGCTGCTCCCCCGGGAGGACGGGGTCTGGCTCGAGGTCGGACACCGCACCTCCGTGCGGGTCCTGTGCCCCGATTCCGCCGAGCCCGCAGGTCCCCCTCGGGTCTGCAGGCGCCACATCATCACCGGGCGTCCCCTGGGTACCACGGCGAGCCTCGTCGCCGCCCTGGTGGATCACAAGGGGGTCGCCGTCGAGGTGCGAGACCGCTCCACCCGTGAATCACGCGTATCCACCACGATCCTGGGCCAGGCTCCCGTGCGGCGCATCGTCTGGGCGCAGGGATCGGCCTCGGGCAGGATCCACGTGGTCCTCAACGAGGCGACCTTCGCCCCTGCCTCCCCCTTCCGCCTCCAGTCGGAGCGCTACGTCATGGTGACCCTGGACAAAAATCTCATGGAGATTTCCCGCGTCGAGAGCCCCTACACCCTCACACTCCTGGACCAGCGGGCAGAGTACCGGGTCGACGCCTCAGGAGACCTGTGGCAACTGGCCCTGGATCATGAAGGCCTCACCGTCATGAAATGGAGGGCGCCATGAGAACCCTTTGGCTCCTCACCCTGATCTCGGTCACCGTTATCCCGGCCGCCATGGCTGCGCCGCCGTCGGAGCCTCCGGACGCCATCGTGTGCCGTGGCCTCTCGGGGATCGGCTTCTCCTACTGGTGGGGCGGCGAGTGCTGGTGCGGCTCGGGCTGCGATCCCGATCTCGCCAGCTGCGAGCCGGGGGTCTGCACGGTCAACGCCGGCGCGACGGGCTGTCCCGACTGCACCCATTCGGGAACCTACGGCGCGGACTGCTCGGGCTTCGTCTCCAAGGCGTGGCAGGTCCCTGACCCCATCGGCGTCAGCGCCTGCAACGTCGCCCGATACGTGGCCTCCTCCTTTACCGTGGATCACGAGTACTGGGATGTGGTCCCCATGTCTACCCTGCAGCCCGCCGATGCCGTCGCCAGCGACAGCCACGTCATTCTCGTGGTGGGCGATGAGGACGGCTACGGCGCCTACGACGCCGCCGAGGCCAAGGGATGCATCTACGGCATCGTCCGCAACACCCGGACCTTCTCCTCGGTGTACAGCGGCGCCCGACGCATCAACCTCACCACCTGCGAGTGCGAGGAGGGAGCCGTGGATCAGGAGTCCTGCGGCGACTGCGGCACCCGGTCCCGCGCCTGCGTGGGCTGTGTGTGGACAGGCTGGTCGGCCTGCGAGGGCCCGGATCCCGCGGAGGAGACCCCATGCACACCCGAGGTCCCCGGTGAGGGGCGGTGCGCACAGGGACGACAGATCTGCGTGGGCGGCTGGCTCACCTGCCAGAAATACACCCCTGTGCCCGACGTCTGCGATGGTGAGGACAACGACTGCGACGGGGTCATCGACAACGGCGATGCGGCGACGCTGGGCGAGGGCTACCCCTGCATCTCGGCCTGCGGCGAGAGCCTCTCGATGTGCGACGGGGGCGAGCTCACCTGCCCAGTGCCCGAGGGCGCCACCTGTGACGCCACCCCTGAGACCGGCGGTGGCGGAGACTCGGGCTGCGGCTGCGTCACAGGCGCCCGTTCCGGTGCCTCCCCCGTTCTCCTCTGGCTTCTGGGTCTCCTCGCCCTGGGTCTGCGGGCCTTTCGCCGCAAGGAAGATGACCCGGCATGAACTTCCTCGACTTCATCGTCATCGGCCTGATCGTCTGGATCCTGTGGATGTTTCTCTCTACCCTCTCGTCACGGGGCAAGGCCCTGCGCTCGTTGGCCGAGGAGAAGGGATGGAAACTGAAGAGCCCCAGGGAGGTCTCGGGGAAGGTCGGCGAGGACCGGATCCGCGTGACCCTCAAGGAGGCCTTCCTGAGCCGCGTCTTCGGCGGCTCCACGCGCATCGTGTACACCTTCGGTTCGCCCCTCCCCGTGCCCTTCACCGTCACGGTTCTCAAGCTCATCCCGGGGATCACCGAGACGCCGCCGGAGGAGGCCTTCAGGCTGCCCGAGGGGTTCGAGACCGGGCGGCTCGGCTTCGCCTCTCCGCGGCCCGACGAGGCCACCGCCTTCGTTGCCGACGAGGCGCTCCTCGAAGAGCTGCGGGGCTTCGCCATCGTGGCCGGCCCCGGGGCGTTCATCACCGAGGCGGCCATCACCGTGGTCCTCGATGGACACGGTTACAGCGCCGGAGACCTCCACGCGTGGGTCCACAACCTCGCGGAGCTGGCCACCACCCTCGCCCACCACGCCGCCGGGGCGCCCTCAACCGGCGAACCATCCCAAGACGTAAAGATATAAGGACAACACTCCCCGGTATTGTGATATGCATGATTCCCGGGGGAGGAGAGAAGATCCATGAAACTCTGGGTTATAAGCACCGTATTTCTGTTCCAGTTCGCTTGTGTTCCAGGCGGCTCCCACACTCTTACCGGCCAGCCCCAGACAGGACAGACCTCCCCGGGGGAGGGTATAATGGCGGGCCGCGGCACGGGAACGGATTCGGCGGCCATCCGACATAAACCAAGGACGAGAAAGGCTGCAAGCCCGCACCCTCCCCAATATGTCACACGGCGTGTGGTCGACGAGACCAGAGTCTATCGCGCCAAGCGGGACTTCTCCAAAGAGATGTGGATCGGAGCACAAAATCCTCTTGTCAAGGTGGTGGGGTTCTTCGATCATGAGTGTCCCTACTGTGGAAAGTGGTTCCGGACCATGTCC
>QKIM01000249.1 GCA_003249585.1 Deltaproteobacteria bacterium | reverse complement strand
GGCATCTGCTCGACCACCCAGCCCCTGCGGACCAGGATCAGATCCTCTTCCGCCTCACCTCGGCGCTCGGGGAGACAGTCACGGGCACGAATCCCGTCACGCTGCTGTCCGAGGGGAGCCCCTTCGACACGGGCGTCCAGTTCACACAGACCGGGGAACCGGCCACCGGGGAGTGCACCTTCACTCCCCCTGCCCTGGTGTACGGGGATGAGTGGGGCGGCATCGACCGGGTGCGCTGGCAGCCCAACCCGTGGGGAGACGCGGAGGTGGCCGAGACAAAAGACGGCTGCTTCGCGGGGACCTCCTGTGTCGCCGTCAGGGGCATGGAGCAGTGGGGCGGGATGCACATCTACTACCGCCAGGAGTTTCCACCCTCCACCTTCTCCACCCTCACCTTCAGGATTAGGGCCACCAAGGGCGCGGGGGAGCTCACCGTCGCCCTCTCCAGAGATGGGGAGCGCTGCGCAGAGCACGCCGTGAGCGTGAGCGGGGAGTGGACCGAGGTCACCCTGGACGTGGGCGCGGACTGCGGCGATTTCCCTTTCATCAACGCCCTCACCCTCTCCAACTCCTCTCCGAAATTCTCTTTTCTCCTCGACGAGGTCGAATTCTCCCTGCCCTGACCCCAACATTCTCCTTGCGCCCCAGCCTAACACATGTTAGGGTTTGCGTATGCTCCTCAAGGTCACCCCTGATTTCTGGCAGCGCTTCGGGATCCTCTCCACCGAGACCGATCACGAGCTCGACGAGGGCGGGAGCCTCCCCCTGCGCTCCTCGGGACTCATCCACGAGGCCGTAGTCCCTGGCGGGCGGCCCATGCCACTCTTGAAGATCCTGCTGACCTCGCGGTGCCTGCTCAACTGCGGCTACTGCACCTTCTCATCCCAGGTGGACCGGGAACGCTTCACCCTGGAGCCGGACCAGCTGGCGGCAGGCTTCATGGAGCTGGTCCGGCGGCGGCGGGTTCGGGGGATCTTCCTCTCCTCTGCCGTGGGGTGTTCGCCCGTCACGCTCATGGACCGCCTCCTGGACACCGTCACCCTCATCCGGCACCGCTACGGATTCAAAGGGTATATCCACCTGAAGCTCCTCCCGGGAGCCGAGGCCGACCAGATCCGACAGGCGGTGACCCTGGCCGATCGGGTGAGCGTCAACTTCGAGACGGTCTCAGCCCGCCATCTGGAGCGCATCGCTCCGGCCAAACGGTTCACGGCAGATCTCGAGCGGGTCATGCGCACCGCCGCGGCCGAGGCCCAGAGCCAGGGTGTCCATCACAAGGCGGCCTCGCTCACCACCCAGCTGGTGGTCGGTCCCGCAGGGGAGACAGATCGCGAGCTGCTCTCCTTCTCCACGAGCCTTTATCGGCGGTTCGGCCTGCGGAGGGTCTACTATTCAGCCTTCAGCCCCACCCACGACAACCGCCTGCCCCAAAAGGAGCCCACGCCCAAAATCCGCCAGAACCGTCTCTATCAGGCAGATTTCCTCCTTCGGGATTATGGGTTCTCCGCCGATGAGCTGGTCTTCTTCGGGCAAGACACCCTGCTCACCGACCTCGACCCCAAGCTCGCCTGGGCCAGGGCCAATCCTCAGTTCTACCCCATAGAGGTGAACCGGGCCGAACTGGCCCAGCTGCTGCGGGTGCCCGGCATCGGGCCCTCGGGAGCCCGGGGCATCCTGGAACGCCGTCGCAAGGGTCGACTCGCGCGGCCGTCTGATCTACGGGGACTGGGCATCTCTCTCTCCAAGGCCCTCCCCTTTCTGCTGCTTGGGGGCTGCAGGGCAGCCCCGCCCACGCAACTCCCCCTCCCCTTCGGGCTTCCCGGCTGAAACCGACGTTTCCCACGTTTGAGGTCTGTCAAAGCGCGCGGCAATGAGGTAGTTTTGAACCTCCCACCGAAAGGAACCGCCATGACCCGCTTTGCCCCCGTGATCACCGCCACCGTCCTCCTCGCCCTGACCCATTGGGGGTGCGGCAAGACCTCCCGCAAGACCAGGGATCCGGCCCCCACCGACACCATGGCCGCCACGCCTCCCCCCAAGACCGCGGCCACCAAAAGCCGCTCCGTGAAAAAGACACCCGCGCCGGCGGGAGAGCTCGAGGTCCGGATCCGGGCCCGCAACATCATCCTTCCGGGCACCCTCTCGGTGCCAAAGGGTCCCGCCGGTCGGCACCCCGGGATCCTGCTGGTGCACGGTTCGGGCCCGCAGAACCGGGACGAGGAGATCTCCCAGGGGGGATACACCTTCCGCCCCTTCAAGGAGCTCGCCGCCGCGCTGGTCAAGGAGGGTTACGTGGTACTCCGGTACGACAAGCGGGCCTTCCTCGCCCGCTCCAAGGTCAAGGCGCTCATGGCGAAGAAGGACAAGGCCGGGATCAAGGCGCTCCTGGCCCAGATGGGGCAGGACACCTTCATCGCCGACGCCAGGGCAGCCCTGGATTTCCTCAAGGCCCGCTCAGAGGTGGATCCAACGGCGATCTTCGTGGTGGGGCACTCCATCGCGGGCCTCTACGCCTCGGCGCTGGACGCCCACATGCCCCTCAAGGGCATGATCCTCCTGGCGCCCGAGATCCTGCCCTTCCGCGAGCACCTTGTGCACCAGGCGACGCTGCAGCTGGGGCTCGTGGAGAAGGCCGACAAGGAGAAACAGGGATCCCTGCTGTACAAGACCGTGATCAAACCCCAGATCGACAAG
>QKIM01000559.1 GCA_003249585.1 Deltaproteobacteria bacterium | reverse complement strand
ATACCGCCTATCCGTGAGGATGCGTGTCTTGCTGGTTGGTAGGATCCCCTTCCTGCACCTGGGGTACCATTGCCAGCCGCCGATGATTCCATCAGCCGTCATGCCAAAAGGTAAAAACCTGCAGTGAAGAAATTATAGCGCTGTGTGCTCATCTGGCAAGCCCTGAAAAATGGCGTAGGACAGCCTTTGACCTGACAGTCCAAGAAACTGATCTCCTGCCAATCAAACTGACTCCTGAAGCGTCTTTGGGGATCCTTTGAGCATATTGACGAGAATTGCAGAATCTCCTCCTTGGCTGACCGGTCCGCCCAGGAACCCGAGACCCCCGAGACCCCCGAGACGCCTCAGGCGTAGCGACGCATAATTTTTTACACTTCACAGTCTGGGAAAGTGCTTGCCAGAAAAGCCGTAGGGCAGGGGGGCTGGCGTACGAACTGTGCGTTAATGCCTTGACGGAATGCTTTTGCCGGCTATAATGAAATCATTGGGAGGCACCTCATGAAATCCCTGATTTTTCTTGTAATGGTCTCTTTGTTCCTGTTTGCGTCTGCTGCCTGTGAAGACGACGGCTCCGGCGACGCGAACACCGTCAACAGCACGGGTAACGTCAGCAACACGAGTGACGTCAGCAACACGAGCAACGTCAGCAACACGAGTTTCGGCAACAACGTGTACAACGAGCACCAGTGTGATGGCCTCTCCGTAACCGACTGTGAATCATCTGAATCGTGTTATCCCAAATATGCCTACCCGATCCTGGATGCTCCCGGGAATCTTGGACCACGGGAATACATCGGGTGCATCTGGAGGGAAATCAATTGCAGCAATGTAGTGGGCAGAGGCTGGGACACCACGGCAGAGGCTCCCGTGTGCTACGAACTGGCCGATACCTGTGTACCCTCAGGGTGGATTTACTGCGATACAGAATACTGTCCCGCCCCGTGCCTGTTCGAATAGAGGCGAAGCCTGCCTGGACGCAGCGCATCGCTCACGCTCCTGATCTCTCCTTCATCTCCACAATCTGCACATCGAAGCGCCCGATAAGGAACATGAGCTGGTCCATGCTGGGGTGGTCCAGGGGTGGCTGCTGCCGCCTGGTGCTTCGTCCATTTCCTGTATTGACGGGTTCCCCGGGGAACGGCTATGATCACTCATTCACCACGGAGGAAGCCCATGAAGAGACTTTTCATCTTAGCCCTGACGGTATTGTGTTTTTCGGCCTGCGACGAATCGAGCACGGGAAGTGACTCCTGTGGAGACGGGGTCATCGATGTGGGCGAGGAGTGCGACGGGGATAACCTCGGCGGCGACTCCTGCGCGTCTCTGGGGTACCACGGTGGCCAACTCGTCTGCGATGACCAGTGCCAGTTGAACATCACCGCCTGCGAGACGGCGGGCAGCTGTGGAGACGGCATCATCCAGGATGGCTTCGAGCAGTGTGAGGACGGGGTCTCCACGGACACCTGCAACTCTCTGGGACACGGGCTCGGCGAGATAGCCTGCGATGCCAACTGCCAGTGGGACCTGTCGGACTGCACGGGATCCGCTGCCTGTGGAAACGACATCATTGAAGTTGGCGAAGAGTGCGAGGGGACGAACCTCAATGAGCAGACCTGTGAGACCCTGGGATACTACGGCGGGACGCTGAGCTGCAACCTGCAGTGCATCTTCGACCTGACCAACTGCGCGACCTTTGGGAAGTGCGGCGACGGGCACATCAACGCCGACGAGGGCGAGGTCTGTGATCTCACGGAGCTCAACGGGGCGACCTGCGAGGGCTTCGGCTACTACGGGGGGACCCTCGCCTGTGGAGCCGACTGCCAGTACGACATGAGCAGCTGCGTTGCCGAAGGACTCTGCGGGGACGGTATCCACCAGGGGGGCTATGGGGAGCAGTGCGACGGGACGGACTTCGGCGACACCACCTGCGAGAGCCTCGGGTACACCTACGGTGGGGACCTCTCTTGTACCGGAAATTGCGAGATCGATAACTCGGGGTGCATCGGCTTCTGCGGAGACGGCGCCCTGCAGGGTACCTTCGGCGAGGTGTGCGACGGGACGGAACTGAGCGGGCAGACCTGCGAGGGCCTTGGACAGCTCAATGGAGGCACGCTCGCCTGCCTGGGTGACTGCAGCGAGTATGACCTGTCGGGCTGCTTTGGTTCCTGCGGTGATGGCATCGTCCAGGCACAAGGGGGGGAAGATTGCGAAGCGGACCCGGGCGGCGCGACCTGTCTGAGCATCGGGTATTCCCATGGCGGCGATCTTGGATGTGGAGCAGACTGTCGTTTCGATGTCTCCGGTTGCCTGCAGTTTACCGCCATTACGGCAGGCTACGAGTATTCCTGCGGGGTGTCCCCGAGCGGCGCAGCCTATTGCTGGGGCCGAAACGCCAGCGGCCAGCTTGGAGACAACACGACCGTCGTGCGGCATGTTCCCACGCTTGTGCAGGGCAGCCTCGTGTTCACCACCATCTCTGCCGGGGAAAACCACACCTGCGCTCTGACGACGGGCGGCGCCGCCTACTGCTGGGGGGACAACACCTATGGCGCGCTGGGGGATGGTACGACGATATCGCGTAATGTGCCCACCGCGGTCGCGGGAGGACTCACCTTCAGGTCCATCTCCGCCGGAAGCCTGCACACCTGCGGACTGACGGCGACCGGAGAGGCCTACTGCTGGGGGTGGAATGGCTT
>QKIM01000412.1 GCA_003249585.1 Deltaproteobacteria bacterium | reverse complement strand
CGACCAGGCATCGAGTGTGAAGGCCGCTGCGGACGACACCATCTTCCTCGCGGGATCCACCACGGGAGCCATGGGCGGGGGAACCAACCAGGGAGGAGAGGACATCCTCGTGGCCCACTTCGATGGCCAGGGGCAGCCGCTGTGGTACCGCACCTACGGGACCTATGAGGACGAGAGCGCCACTGACCTCGCTCTCACGGCGGCGGGCGATGTGCTGATTGCGGGCTACTCGGGGGGGGAATCTCGACAACAACACCTTCGCAGGCATCAACGATGCCTTCGTCTCCAGGTTCGACGCCATGGGCAACAAGCTCTGGACCCGACTCTTCGGGGGCGCCTACTACGAGCAGGCCTGGGGAATTGACGTGGACAGTGAGGGCAATATCCTCGTGGGCGGCGGGACCGGAAGCGACCTCGACGGCGTGGAGCCCATGGGTGGCGGCGACTCCGACTGCTTCATCCGCAAGATGGATCCCCATGGGAACCGGATCTGGACGGTGCTGGGGGGCAGCCCGTACAGCGACTCGTGCTTCGCCCTCAAGGTGGACAGCCGTGACGACATCTATGTCTCCGGCTCGCTGGGGGGCCCAGCCGAGGGCGTCGACTGGGTCAACTGGTCCGACATCGTCCTGGTCAAGGTCTCCACGGACGGGACGGTGATCCGGGCCCGCAGCTTCGGCGGACTGGTGAAGGAATTCGGCCTGGATCTGGCCATCAACGCCCACGACAACCCCGTGATGACGGGATGGACCGACTCGAACCTCGGTGGCGCGCTGGGGGGCGCCCGGGATGTCGTCTACATTGTGAGCGGGGGCCGTCCCTGAAATCGAAGAGCGCTACTGGCGGGCGATCCGGAATCCGTAGATGTAGTGTACCTGGCTGGGGTACCCGTTGTGCCGGAACGCCGTTGTGATGGTGGTGGTGTCGCTGTTGTAATATCCCCCTCGGCGGGTACGCGCGATTCCCGAGGTCGCACCCCGGTAGTCTGTCAACGAACCTGATGGGATGCTACCGTACCAGTCCCAGGTCCATTCGTACACGTTGCCGCTCATGTCGTACAGCCCCAGCTCGTTGGGCAGCTTGTTGCCGACGGGATGTGCGTAGCTGAAGCCGTTGGCGTTGTACCAGGCGTAGTCGCCGACCGCATTGGCTCCCGTGCTGCCCGCGAAAGCTTTTGCGTACCCAGTCGTGTTTATCTCCCCGGGATCCTCCGTGTCGGCGCCCATGGCCGCCCACATCCACTCCATCTCGGTAGGGAGCCGGTAGCCGTCTGCGTTCCAGTCGGCGGTGACCGCGCTCCAGTCGGCGTCATCCACGGTAGGTATCTGTGCGAAGGTGAGCGTGGAAAAGTCTACTCCCGTGACGGCATAGACGGGGGTCAGACCCTCCCGGAGGCTCAGTTTGTTGCAGAACGCAATGGCGTGGTACCAGTTCACGTTCTCGACGGGAGAGTTCCCGTAGCCGGAGAAGGAACTGGGGTCGGTTCCCATGATCGCAGCGAACAGGGCGCCCGTGACCTCTTCCCGACCGAGGGAGAAGGCGGAAACCGTGATCAGGTTTGTTTCCGTGGCGTTCAATTGGAAGGTCCCTCCGGGGATGGCGACCAGGGCGGGCGATGTCGCGCACCCGGTTGTGTCGAAGGCCACGCAGCTGTTGCAATGCAACGTGCCGCCAAGCTCGAAACCCAGGGATTCGCACGTCTCTCCGTTCAGATTCGATGAATCGCACACTTCACCCTCGCCCGACTGGATGATGTCGTCTCCGCAACGACCAGCGGCCTCGCAGTCCGAAGTGTCGTAATATTGGCAGTCTGCGGCGCAGGTGAGGATGCCTCCGTAGTATCCCATGCTCTCGCAGGTCTCCTGGTTGACATCATCGAGATCACATTCTTCGTTCTCCTCGGGCTGGATGATGCCGTCTCCGCACCGGCCGTCACAGGCACTGGTGTCGAAGTGGCAGGAATCGCCACAGGACAGTGTGCCCGCATAGTACCCGAGGGTTTCACAGCTCTGCTCGCCGAGATCTTCTCCTTCGCAGGTCTCCCCGTAGGTGGTCTGGATGATGCCGTCTCCGCACCGGCCTGTCGCCTCGCAGGAGGTGAGATCCAGTGTGCAGTCGTCGTTGCAGCCGAGCGTGCCGGCGTGGTAGCCAAGATCAGCACATTCCTGTTGACCGACGTCATCGCCGTCACACTCCTCCGAGCCGACGGCCAGGCCGTCTCCGCAGGTGGAGGTGCACACGGAGGGGGACTGATCATTGCACTCCCATCCCGTTTCGACTTCACAGGAGGCTGAACAGCCGTCTCCATTCGTGTCGTTGCCATCGTCGCACGCCTCGTCCATCTCCTGGATGCCGTTGCCGCACAGCGTCGTGCAGCCGGTCAAATCAAGGGTGCAGTCCTGGGCACAGGAGAGGGTGCCGCCCGAGAAGCCCTCGGACTGGCAGGTGGCGCCCTGCAGTTCTTCCGTGTCGCACGCCTCCTGGCCATCGATGACGCCGTTGCCGCACGGCGTTGTGCACCCGGAAGTATCGAGGGTGCAGTCCTCTGCACAGGCCAGAGTGCCGCCCGAGAAGCCCTCGGACTGGCAGGTGGAGCCCTGCAGGTCATCTGTGTCGCACTGCTCGCCGGTTGTCACGATGCCGTCGCCGCACCCTTCCTGTTCCTCAGCAGTGTCGTCGCACGCGACCAGGAAAAGG
>QKIM01000363.1 GCA_003249585.1 Deltaproteobacteria bacterium | reverse complement strand
GGGGGCGGGCTCGCCGGGCTGATGGCGGCCGTGAAAGCGGCGGAACAGAACTTTCACGTCGACTTGGTGAGTATCGTGCCCGTGCGTCGCTCCCATTCCGTGTGCGCCCAGGGGGGCATCAATGCCGCGGTGAACACCAAGGGGGAGGGCGACAGCCCCTGGGAGCACTTCGACGACACGGTTTACGGAGGCGACTTCCTCGCCAATCAGACCCCGATCAAGCGCATGTGCGAGGCGGCACCCGGCATCATCTACATGTTCGACCGCCTGGGCGTGATGTTCAACCGAACCGCGGAGGGATTGCTCGACTTTCGCCGCTTCGGCGGCACCAGGCACCATCGCACCGCGTACGCCGGCGCCACGACCGGACAGCAGTTGCTGTACGCCCTGGACGAGCAGGTGCGGCGCTACGAAGCGGCGGGTCTGGTCACCAAGCACGAGGGGATGGAGTTCCTCGCCGCAGTGCGGGACGACACGGGGGGATGTCGGGGCATCGTTGTCCTGAACCTGGCCGAGGGCACGCTGCATTCCATCCCCGGCAGTGCAGTGATCATGGCTACCGGTGGCCCTGGGCTCATCTTCGGCAAGTCGACCAACTCGGTGATCAACACCGGCGCCGCGGTGGGAAGCCTTTACACCCAAGGCGTGTACTACGCCAACGGCGAGTTCGTCCAGGTCCACCCGACGGCCATCCCGGGGGAAGACAAGCTGCGCCTGATGAGCGAGTCGGCGCGGGGCGAGGGAGGGCGGGTCTGGGTGCCGAAGGATGGCAAGCCCTGGTATTTCCTGGAAGAAAAGTACCCGGCCTACGGCAACCTGGTGCCCCGCGACATCGCCACCCGCGAGATCTTCGACGTGTGCGTAAATCAGGGGCTCGGGGTGGACGGTGGCATGCAGGTGTACCTCGACCTCAGCCACCTGCCGCCGGACTTCTTGGAAGTGAAGCTGGGGGGCATTCTTGAAATCTACCGCAAGTTTACCGGACAGGACCCGGCGCGGGTGCCCATGAAGGTGTTCCCCGCGGTGCACTACTCGATGGGTGGCCTCTGGGTGGACTTTGATCAGATGACCAATGTTCCCGGTCTTTTTGCGGCCGGCGAGTGCGAGTACCAGTACCATGGCGCCAATCGCCTCGGAGCGAACAGCCTGCTCTCCTGTATCTACGGGGGCCAGGTGGCGGGACAACGGGCCATGGAGTACGCGGAAGGGAGCGGCCGGCCGGCCGCCGGGGGCGCCTTCGAGGCCGAGGTGGAGCGGCAGGAGGGCCTCCTGCACGGGATTTCGGGTCGCAGCGGGGACGAGAACCCCTACCGCCTGCACCAGGAGTTGGGGCGGCTGATGACCGCAAATGTGACCGTCGTTCGGCACAACGACCGTCTGGATCAGACCCTGGAGGAGATCGGTGAGCTCAAGGAGCGCTGGCGCCGGGTCGGACTTGCCGACACGGGACGCAGGCAAAATCAGTCCCTCCATTTCACTCGGCAGCTCTACTACATGCTGGAATTGGCCCACGCCATCACCCTGGGCGCCCGCCTTCGGGACGAGAGCCGGGGTGCCCACTACAAGCCGGAGTTCCCGGAACGGGACGATCCGGGTTTCCTGAAGACGACCCTGGCCACCTGGACGCCCGAGGGGCCGAGGATCGACTACGAGGAAGTGGACGTGCAGTACATCCCCCCGCGGCCTCGCAAGTACGACGTGGACAAGAAGGAGGCGCAGTGATGGCAGAGACCGTGCGCCTGAAGATCCGCCGACAGGACGGCACCGGGGGACCGGCGCGCTGGGAGACGTTCGAGGTGCCGCGCCTTCCCCACATGAATGTGATCACCTGCCTCCAGGAGATCCAGAAGAACCCCGTGGATGCGCAGGGGCGGCCCACGACCCCCGTGGTCTGGGACTGCAACTGCCTCGAGGAGGTCTGTGGCGCCTGCTCCATGGTGATCAACGGCCGTGCCCGACAGGCCTGCACCGCTCTCATCGAACACCTCGACCAGCCCATCGTGCTGGAGCCCTTGTCCAAGTTTCCGCTGGTCCGGGACCTGATGGTGGATCGCGAGGTCATGTTCGAGAATCTGAAGCGGATCAAGGGATGGGTGCCGGTGGACGGCACGTACAACCTGGGCCCCGGGCCCCGTCTGATGGAGAAGAAGCGCCAGTTCGGTTACCGTCTCAGTCGCTGCATGACCTGCGGGTGCTGCATGGAAGCGTGCCCCCAGGTGAATGTCCGGACCAACTTCATGGGTCCCGCAGCGCTGGCCCAGGCGCTGTACTTCAATATCTCGCCCATCGGGAGTGCGCTGGCTGAAGAGCGGCTGGAGGCGGTGATGGGGGACGGAGGAATCACCGAGTGCGGGAACGCCCAGAATTGCGTGAAGGCGTGTCCCAAGGAGGTCCCCTTGACCACCGCGATCGCCGACCTCAACCGAGCCACGACCTGGTATTTCGTTAGGAACTGGCTCACCCGGTAGGAGGGGTATGCGCTCCGGCTCCGGGATCCCTGCCTTTGCCGTCTGGGGGCTGCTATGGGCGGCCGCCCTGTTCTCTCTGCGCGTGGTCCAGTACGTTCGTACTCCCCAGGGAGAGGGCGTCGTCCGCCTGGAGGTCCCTCCCGGTGTCGGCGCAGGCGCCATCGCGCGCACCCTTCGCGAGGCCGGGCTCGCGTCCTGGGAGGTGGGGACCCGCGTAGGCATGCGGCTGTG
>QKIM01000413.1 GCA_003249585.1 Deltaproteobacteria bacterium | reverse complement strand
CCCAACGTCCTCCCTCGCCACGGACGACGAGGATCGGGATCGTGGGGCAACGCCCAACGTGAGGGGCTCGGGGATGTCCTTTCGGATGTCCATGGACTATCTGGTCGGTAGTCTGGGCATGGGGGCCGAGGTGGGATATCTGTTCGAAGGGTACAGGTATCTGACCCCCTTCATGGTTTTTGGTTTTGCCTCCCGGTCGGACGGGTCCTGTGACGAGGTGGGATGCTCCGGGACGAGCGTCGACGTGGTGTACGCCGCAGGCGGGGTCGATCTCCAGACGGGGCCGCTCATGAGGCACTTCGCGCTCTATCTGCGGCTGGGGATCGGGCTGGGCATCTATGACGAGAAGAACCCCGTGGCCGACAACGGCCAGGAGAGCACCGGTTTCCCGATCCTGATGGTCGGAACCGGCGCCCGGATCCACTTCAACCCGAAGGTCTCGCTGGCTTTGGAGCTGCAGCTGCTCACCATCTTTCCCCGCCTGCTCCTCGGGCTGTTCTGGCATTTCTGACCGGAGGCCATAGGGGAGATGGCCTCCCGGGGGTGGTCACAGGGCGGTCAACTCGGGTCGGTCACACGGCCGAGGAAGAGGATGGTGCCCGTCACCTTGTCGCGGATGAGGAAGATGAAGGGGCGGTCGATGGTGACTGTGGTTCCCGGCACGGAGTCGTTGCCCATGATGACGGCTGTGGCCGCCGCCGCCTCGGTGCCGTCCTCGTTGACCGCGACGAAGGCCTTGTGGAGCACGTCGGTGATGAAGAGGGTGGTGGTGCCGTCGAGCCCGGAGAAGTCCGCCACCCCGGAGATGAAGGGTGCCTCGAGGCCGAGCTCCTGGAGGATCTGCTTGACCTTCGTCTCCTTCTCGAATTCGAATTTGGGCATGGAGAAGACCATCTCCGTGGGGACGAGGCCGGCGATGATGCCGTCGAGGGTCGAGGCGTCCAAGGTGGCCTCGAAGGCGCCCAGAGTGCCGGCATCGGGGGCGATGAGGATCATGGAGGTGTCCTCACCCTTGTAGGGCATCTCCACGGCCTCGTAGCCCGTGCCCGCCAGGTATCCGTAGGTCGCCTCGATGTGCATGAAGTCCGCCATGACCGTCGTGCCGTCGGGGGTGGTGAAGCTCCCCGGGGCGGTGACATCCCGGGAGAACATGTTCACCCACTCTCCCCAGAAGTAGATGGCGTTGGTGAGCACCAGGCGGGTGTTGGGCGTGATGACGCCCTGGGGCAGCAGATCCTTGATGCGCTCCTCGGTCTTCTCTTCCACCCACTCGTTGATGGTGCCGCGGCTGCCCTCGGGATCGCTCATGAAGTCCAGCAGGAAAAGGCCCGAGCCGTAGTTGAGGGCGATGGTGTCCAGGAAGTCCTGCTCGAAGGGGTAGCCGGTCTGCCCCCAGAGGGCGTTGGCGATGTTGAGCCGGAACTGTGAGGCGTCACCCGTGCCGCGCCCGGCAAGGCTGAGATCGAGGGCGTTGAAGGCCTGATGCAGTTGGGGTCCGGGGAGGTCGAAGTGCATTACGTCGGCCATCTCGGTTTCGGTGGTGCCTTCGGCGCCGGCGTAGGTCATGGCCAGGGCGATGGAGATGGAGAAGGGGCTGTAGAAGACGTTGCCCTCCTCGGACTGGATGATCCGGGAATAGAGATCAAGGGCGAAGGCGGTGTTGTCCTGGACCAGTTGATCCAAGTCCCCGGTTGGGGTGTCGGGAGCAAGATCCCGGGGGACAGAAGATTTGGCCTCGTCGAAGGACTGGGTGGTGTCCCCTGTGGGGTCATCGCTGCCGCAGGCGGCGAGGAGGAGGGTCAAGATGGAGAAAAGCAGAATGGATGCGCGTCGCATGAGGCCTCCTTCCCGCGGAGGTCGCGGGCTATGCCAAGAGTATAAAAAACCTATACCGCAGCCGGCGCGCTTTGCAAGGAATTTTTGCGTAACTATGAAAATGATGTGACGCTCGGGGTTTGGTCACTGCGCGAAATCCTGGATGTGCAGAGGGCCTTTTTCGGACAGGTGACGACAGGCGGATCAGCGCAGGCCGGTGACGGTGATGGTGCCGTCGGCGGCGATGGTGACCGAGAAACCGTAGTGGTCCACGTTTCTGCGGTTGGTGAAATACAGATGGGAGGCCTTGAAGGTGATGGTTCGGCCGCCATCCTTCCGTGAATTGGCGACGGCACACACGGTGGCCGAGATGTGGTAGTAGGTCTGGATCATCTGGGAGAGGAGGAGGAACCTCGTGAGCTTTTCCCGGTTGTAATGGGCCAGGAGGGCGGGCAGGGCCCTGCCCATGATCTCGGACTTCCCCTGGAGCCTCGGGGCATCGACCCGCTTGAGCTCGGTAAAGGCGGCGCCGTTGACGACGGCGGATTTGGTGGCCGGATCCACGTACATGAGGGGCGCTCCCTCCAGCGAGAAGGTGGACACGGCGGCGATGCCCGTCGCGCCCCTGGGCGGGGCGGCGGCCTTGAAGGTCGGCTGGAAGTCCCAGACCTTGACCCCGGGCGCCCTGAAGTAGCTGTCGCCCTTGGTGATGGAGAGGGTGTACAGGCATTTTTGGGTCGTCCTGATGCCGTCGGCACCCTGGGACATGGGTGTCACCTTTCGGGGCGAACGGTGGTGGCTCCCAGGGATGTCGTCCTTCTCCCTGGCGCAGGCGAAGAGGGCGAGAGTGGCGAAACACAGGAGGCGTGTGTGCACGGTGCTCAT
>QKIM01000262.1 GCA_003249585.1 Deltaproteobacteria bacterium | reverse complement strand
CCTCCATAACCTACCTGTCCCTCAAGACGTTCATGGCCCGAACGGAGAAAATCCCCGTCCCCGCCGTGGGCCTCGTGGTGGGCGCCCGCCAGATCCGCAACCCCTTTCTCATCACCCATATGGGATTTATCCTGAGGGACCAAAAGGGCAACCTCATCTGGCGCCACGCCTCGGGGACCCCTCACCGCTACCGCGTGGAGGATCGCCCCCTGACCGCCTACCTCAAGGAGACCGACATCTATTTCAAACAGTTTCGTCGCAGGCACGTGAAGGGCATGATGATCTATTCCGTTGTGATGCCTCCCAGGGACGCTCCATGATCTTCTGGCTCCTGCTCGCCCTGAGCACCGCCCCCTCGGCGGAGGATCGGTCCGCGGCGTCCTTCTCGGCCCGCCAAGGATCGCGTCTGGCCGATCTGTGTCCGCTTCTGGCCCTCGCCCCCTCCCTCCCGGGAAAGACTGCCACGACCCACTTCTCCACTTTCCTGCGCCACACCGGATCGCGCTGCCCAGCCTTTTTGGGTGTCCTCCTGAGGCACTACCCCGATCCATCTCTCCATGCGCGGTGTGGCACCCGCCCGCTGAGGGGAACCCGCCTCACCGTTGGAACCAGCACCTTCACCCTCGGGAAGAAAAACCTGGGCTTTTTCGATCTCGCCCATGTGCATAACCCCGGCGGACATTCGGTGACCTTGGATCTCGGGCTCAGGGCGCGGGGAAAACGCCCCCTTACCCTCTACATCGGCTACGAGGGGACCGTCACCCTGGGAGGCAGGACCGTCACCCTAGACGGCCGGATGGTCGCCCTGACCCTCACCCTGCCGCCGGGTAATTCCCGCATAACGCTGACCCTGAGCGCACCAGGCGGCCCTCTCGTCCTCTTCACCCGCGACACCCCCTATATAAAGGATCTCCCGGGACCTCTCCCAAAGACATCCGCCATCACTGGACCGGTGAAGCAGGACGTTGTCCTCCCCGAAAAGGAGATCTCCTTCACCTGCGGGGCGGGAGATTCCGGTGGTCCTCTGGCGATGGCCCGGGCCATGGCTCACAAGGGCATCAATCCCCGCCGCACGCTGGACGGACTCAAAAAGGCGAAAGGGTATTCACCGTACCTCGATGCGCTGATCATGGGACGCTTCGCCCTGGCGAGACGCCTCTTCCGGAATGCCTCTGCGCACTTTGGCCGTGCCGCGAGCCTTTCTCCCACAGCCCTGACCCCGCTGGTCGCGCAAGGGGAGATCGAGCTGGCCATGGGACTCCCTGTGTCGGCCCTGGTGCGGGGACGCGCCCTCAGGCGTCGTTTCGGAGACTGTCCGACCATCCTCGAGCTCATCTCCTCGGCACGTAACAAGAGGGGTATGGGAACACTCGACACCATCCGGGATCTGGCAGCGGCGAACCCCCATTTCATGGCACATCGCAACCTGTGGGCCATGGAGGCTATCCGGCAGGGGCAGCCCCAGCGAGGGATCTCGCTCCTTTTTTCCTCTTTCGAAGGGGGCAGCCTCCAGAGCCTGGCCATCCTCGCCACCTACCTGGGCAAGCTACCCAGAGTCCGCACGACTCTGGCGGGGATCGCGCCGGAGCTCAGAAAATATATCCTCCGATTGGCCCTCACGACCGAAGGAACCTGTCTCTCGGCCGAATGCCGTACCTTTGCACGTCTCAGGGCACAGCACCGCCGGCGTCTCAAGGATCTCCCCGATCGGGGAACTGGCGCCAACAGGGTTCTCTTGGACACCAAGGTGCTCTATGTCGACGGCAGGGGGGTCCGCCGCCTGGCCCGGCAGGTCTTCGTCGCCGTGGGAGATCCCGCTGCCCTGGGACGATCCGGCTCCTTCTCCCTCAGGCACTCTCCCGCCAGCGAGGTGCTGCTGCTGGAGAAGAGCACCATCCATCACCCCGACGGCAGCAGCGCGGAGGACAGCGCCGTCACCTCCTTCTCAGAGGTGCACGACCCCAAGGCTCGAATGTACTATGATCTTCTGGAGACCCGGCTCGCCTTCGGCCCCCTGGCCCGCGGAGACGTGGTGGAGATCGCCTACACCATCGAATCCCGTCCGCGGGGACGTCGGGAGGGAACCTTCCACGGCTCCATCATCCAGATGCAGGAGTTCATCCCCACCGTTCGGGGGGAACTGCATCTGTACCACCCCAAAGCGAGCCCCTTCGTCCACGCCCCCACGCGTTCCGGACTCATGACCCGGCTCACGGGCACCGTGGGAGATCTCCTACACACCACATATATTGTGCGGTCACTCCCAGGCGTGACCATTGAGCCCTCCATGCCCGGCTGGGGCGAGACCCTGGCCGCCGTGATCACAGGACCCGGCCTCACCTGGCGTGAGGTGGGACGCCGATATGCCGCCTTCATCAGGCCCCAATACGTCCTGACGCCGGAGATCCGTGCGCTGGCCCGAAAACTGACCCGAGGGATCTCCACGCGGGAGCAGAAGATCGCCTCCATCCACAGCTACCTCCTGCGCACCTTCAGGTACGTGGCCCTCATGTTCGGCAAGCACAGCTACCTCCCCTACCGGACCGGAGAGATCCTCTCCCGCCGCTTCGGCGACTGCAAGGACATGACGCTGCTGATGGTGCTCCTGCTCAGAGCCGTCGGCATCGAGGCCTGGCCCGCCGCCGTCCGCACCCGGCTGCTCGGCAACATCCCCACCGGCATCCCCTCCCTGGCCCTCTTCGACCACTCCATCGTCTATCTCCCCCGGGAGAAGCGCTGGCTGGACACCACCACCAAGGAGCTGCGATACCCCGAGGTCCCCCCCTACATCCAGGGACGCCCGGCCCTGCTCATCTCCCCAAAGGGCGGCGTTCTCACCACCACGGCACGATCCAGCGCGAAGCACAACCACGAGGAGATCCAGACCACCATCACCATCGACCGCCGGGGAGATGCCCGAGTTCTGGAAGCGGTCACCGTGCAGGGCGCCGGAGAGATCCCCTGGCGGCTCCTCCTCTGGGGAGGGCGCGGTCCCTCGAAGTGGGATCACCGTTTCATCAAAAAGGGAAAGGTCTCCCTGACGCATCGGGGACTGACCTCTCTTGCCTCCCCCCTCACCGTGAAGGCCGGCTTTGGGCTGCGACGCCTCCTGACACGGCGGCGGCGCACCCTCTTTGGTCCCCTTCCCTTTTATGAGGGGGAATTCATCAAACGACTCGCTCCCTTCCCCCGCAGACACCACGATCTCCTCCTGGACTACCCCGGGGAATATCGCCGCACCATCACCTTGATTCCCCCCAAGGGGACCTGTCTCGCGAACAGCCCGGGAGATCTCACGCTGACGACGCGCCATCTCGTCTTCTCACAGAAGATCACCGGCCACCGGGGTTCCATCAGGATCCGCCGGGCGATCATCCTGGGATCTTCCCGCATCCCCGCCGGGGAGTATGGTGCCTTCAGGACCGCCGTAGCGAAGACGCAGGCGCTGCTGTGGACCCCCTTCACCTTCAGGCCCTGCCGGCAATGACTTTTTTTTGCCCTGCGCCGGTTATGCCCTATACTCCCAAAGGGAACCTCCCGGGAGGCACCCTCCAGACCAAGGGGCTGCCCCCGAACCAGAGAGAACACATCCTATGCGATTTTTAATATTCCTGAGTTTTTTCATGCTCCTGACCCTTGAGTCAGCAGAGGCTTTCGACCCGTGGAGTGAACCCATGGGAGCCCGGGGACTGGCTCTGGGCGGCGCGGTCATCGCCACGGGGACCGGCTCGGACGCCATGACAGCCAACCCCGCCTCCATGAGTCTGATACGGAGCTATATCTGGGAGAGCTACTATCGGTACAACTCCACGGACAAGGGGCATATCGCCCAGACAGCCCTCGTGGACTCCTACAAGAATCAACGGTTCGCCGCGGGAGCCTACTACGGCATCTCCATGGCAGAGCCCACGGCCTTTTACAACGGCGCCAACCTGACCCGGGACGAGAAGTACATGAAGGGAGGGCTGGCGCTCTCTCTCCTGCTCACCGAACGTATCGCCATTGGTGTCAACGGGTACTATTATGATTACAACCCCGAGGACCTGCCGGGCCGCTCGGGGTTCTCCATGGATGTGGGCATGGTGGCCCGGATCGGGCAGATCATCACCGTGGGCGCCGTGGCCTACGATCTCATCTCCGACCACGACGACGCCCACCCATGGAGTTTCGGTGCCGGGGCGGCGGTCTTCCTCCTGAAGAAGATCACCATCGAGGCCGACGTAGTCATGGAGGGAAAGAAACCCTGGTACAAGGGGGGGGGCGAACTGATCCTCGGGGAGAGCATCATCCTCAGGGGCGGGTACGGGAAACGGGAATCCCAGGACATTCAGTACTTCGGGGCGGGACTGGGGTACATCACCAAGAAGTCCTCCGTGGAGTTCTCCATCATGCAGAACGTGGACGGCTCCAAGAACACCTTTGTGGGGATCGACCTCAGATTCTTCCTCAGGTAGGGCACCCATGACATCTCCCTTCATCGCCATCGAGGGCATAGACGGAGCGGGGACCACCACGCTCATGCACAATCTCCAGGACCGTCTCACCGCCGAGGGCCACAAGGTGCACATCACCTCCGAGCCGTCGAGAGGTGAGGTAGGCCTCTTCATCCGCAGGATGCTCTCTCCCGATCACCCGCTGGAGCCCGATTCTACGACCCTCGCCCTGCTCTTCGCCGCAGACCGGCGCCTGCATGTCCTCACGGAGATCCAGCCCGCACTGGCCGAAGGGGTCGTCGTGCTCTCGGACCGCTATATCCTCTCCTCCATGGCCTACCAGTCCATCGGAGAGGACCCGGCCTGGGTGCGGAGCCTCAATGACCGGGTCCCCCTCCCCGACCTGCTCATCTACGTGGACATCGACCCCGATGTCGCCATGGCCCGCATCACCGCCCGTGGGAAGACCCTCGAACGCCTCGAGCGACTGGACTTCCAGCGTCGAGTCCGTGAAAACTACCTGGAAATGCTCGCCAAATGGCCTGGAGCATCGGTTCGTTTCAGTGGGGAGGACACTCCCGACGTCCTCACCCAACAGGCGCTGTCCTGCATCGCTCCCCTCCTTTGAGCAGCGCGCCTTCTTATCCTGAATTTTATTTTACTGCATTTACAATGTGTTAGAACAAAATATCCCAAAAAACTGACAAAAAAAGCGGCAAACATCCACAGGGCAGGAATAGGCCCCTGCCCTCCCCTGTTATAATTTGCAGGTTCTCATGATTGGTTCTCTTCATGGTGCTTCCGGGTAATGGTGCCCGGGAGAGATTCTCTTCTTCATGTATCGGGCCCCGGGGCGCAAGCCCCGGGGTACCCTATACATATTCGTTTCGGGCGCCTGCCGCGCATCGGACCGCTGATCACGACGTTTCATGCCCCTCGCGGGGTGTTTTGTCCTCCTTTTTCATGGTGACCTGCAATGGCGCAGGGCCGATTCATCCCTTTCCCAAAAAAGCCCCTGAGGAATGGTCCCCAGGGGTTTTTTTTTGCTCTAGAGTTCGAGCCCCAGCTGCCCGGTCACTCTGGGAGAGTCCACAGAGGGATCCTGTGGAGTACTCCCCGGAGCCTGATCAGAAGGTTCCTGTGACGACTCTCCCGAGGGATGCGGCCTCTCCAAAAGGGTGAAGAACTCAGCCTCTGAGAGGATCTTTATGCCAAGCACCTCGGCCTTTTTCTTCTTGGAACCCGCCTTCTCACCGCACACCAGATAGTCCAGCGTCTTCGAGACCCCTGTGGCTACCTCACCTCCAGCCTCCTCGATGCGCCTGTGCAGCTCCGGGCGCGGCAGGCTCAGGCTGCCGGTCACACAGAACCTGAGTCCTGTCAGGGCTCCCGATGTCGCGGTCACCTCCAGCGCGAGCAGATCCTTCAGCCTTCGGATCTCGGCACGCGACACATCCTTGAGGATCCACTCCACGACATCGTGGGCCAGGATCTCTCCGACCCCGAAGATCTCCCGCAGCGCGGTCTCCTGCTCGTCGGAATTCTGCTGTGTGATGGCCAACAGTCCATCGAAATCCTTGAAATACTCGGCAAGCGGCCGTGCCGTGGCGCGGCCGACACCGGGGATGCCCAATCCTCCGAGAACCCGGGCGAACGGGAGCTTCCGGCTGGCTTCAATGGCTGCAAGGATCTTCCGTGCCAGCTTCTCACCCATACGCTCGAGGGTCATGAGCTGCTCGAGGGTGAGGGTGAAGAGATCCGAGGGTCTGGTCACGAGTCCGCGGCCCGCCAGCTGGGCAACGAGCTTCTCTCCGAGGGCGTCGATGTTCATGTTGTCGCGGCCCACGAAGTGGAGGATGGTCTGTTCCAGGATGGCGGGGCAGGTCGGGTTTTCGCACCGCCACGTCTTCTCCAGAGGCCCCTCGGAGTCTGTTTTACGCTTGGGCTTCAGCCGCTTTCGGATCAGCGGCTCCCCACAGACCGGACACTCTCGGGGCACGTCGATGGGGCGACTCGCTGCACTTTTTGCCTCAACCGAAACGACCTGGGGGATGATCTCAGCGGCCTTCTCGACCAGCACGACGTCGTTGATCTCAAGATTGAGATTTTCCATAAATTCAAAGTTATGGAGGGAAGCACGGCTGACCCGGGAGCCATCCAGGAGCACGGGGTCGAGGATGGCCACAGGGGTGACGGCGCCCGTACGCCCCACCTGAAACTCCACCGTGAGCAGGCGGGTGGGCAGGCGGTCGGCGGCAAACTTGAAGGCAAACCCCCAGCGGGGATCCTTGACATTGGTTCCCAGGATCTCCCGCTGCGCGAGGCTGTTCACCTTGAAGACCAGCCCATCCACGGGGTAGGGGAGCGTCAGCCGCTTTTCGTCCCACAGCGCGACGAGGGAGGACAGCGTTTCGACATAGGGAGTCCCGGCATCCACGACATCCGGGCTTGCTTCCAGGGAGAAACCCATGTTCTTCAGAGCAGAGAGAACCGAGAGGTGCGTGGGGTACTGGGCGTGGCTGGAGAGGATGTCGTATACGAAACAGCGCAGGTTCCGGCTGGCCGTCTCCCGGGGATCCTTGAGATGCAGGCTGCCACCGGCGGCGTTTCGAGGGTTCATGAAGAGCGCCTCCCCTGTCGCCTCACGCCCTACATTGAGCTGTTCGAAATTCTCGAAGGTCATATAGATCTCTCCGCGCACCACGAGCCGCGAAGGGAACGGCGGAGGGAGCAGCATGGGGAGATCCCGCACCGTGCGCACATTGGCGGTGATGTCATCACCCGTGACACCGTCCCCGCGCGTCACCGCCCGGGTGAAGACCCCGTTTTCATAGATCAACTCAATGGAGATGCCGTCATATTTCGGCTCCACGACCAGCTGCACACCCTCCCCTTCCCCCGAGAGTCCCTTGACCATGCGCTGGATGAACTTGTCCACCTCCCCTATATTATAGGTGTTGGACAACGAGAGCAGGGGGACTTCGTGACCGACCTTCTCAAACCCCTCCCCCTCGGCCAGGGGAGACCCCACACGTTGCGTCGGGGAGAAGGGAGCCACCAGCGAAGGATCTCCGGCTTCCATGGCCTTGAGCTCACGCATGAGGTCGTCGTAGGCCTGGTCGGAGATCTCCGGTGCGAATTCCTTGTAATAGAGCCGGTCGTGCCGGTCTATCTCACGGCACAGCTTCAGGTAGCGCTGCGTGCGGTCTTTCGTGGCGAGGGTCATGGTGCGGGCTCCTTCAACCGAGAGAGGATGGCGTCGAGCTGGGGATCACCCTCTCCGAAGCGCTGCTCCAGAGTGGGGACGACGGGGATCGTCGGTTTCACCCCTCCCCTGGCGCCTCGTCGGGTGACAAAGCGTTTGTGGGAGACGGTGAGGACGAGGCCGCTTTTGGGAAGGGAAAATCGAAGCATATCACCATAATGATTGGCGTTGCCTCCCGTTTCCTCACCAAATATGGACCCCGTGGAGAAGTTGGCGAAGGCTGCCGCGAACATGACTCCGGAGGAGAAGGTGGCCGGCCCGGTGATCAGATGCACGGCAGTGAAGGGTGGTCGGGGGCGGAGCGTCTTGAAGGGGCCGCGGTAGGTATAGACCCCAAAAAGGGTCCCATCCTTTGCCCCGGAGAATCCGGGAACAGTTTTGTAGAGCATGCGGGTTTTGGGGCTCACACGGATGGAGACCTCCAGATTCTGGACGAAGGTGCCGGTAAAACAGCGCTGGATGAGCAGATCACCCAACTGGGAGTTTCCTCCGGTGTTTTCTCTGAGGTCGATGAGGAGAACACGGACCCCCTTCCCGGCTATTTCTTGAAACGCCTTCTTGAGGAAGGCGGTGAAGGCCCGGTGATCGGCAAAGGCGTTGATCTCGATCCGGGCGATCCTTCCCTGCACGTCAAGGACGAAGGGTGATCGTGCTCCCCTGGCTATCCGAGGCCCCCCCAGCGTGTGGGATACCCCAGCGACCCTCACCTCCAGACGGGCCGCGTCACGGGCCAGGCGAATTCGGAAGGGACCTGAATTCCCCGTGATCATATAATAAAATCCGGGGAGATTGTTCTCGAGCTTGCTCTCGGCGTAGGCTCTGCGTTCGTGGGAAATGGGGGCAAGGAGCCGTTTCATGAGGTCCGCGGCGGATTCCCCGTTGATGGAGAGGATCTCGTCTTTTTTTCGAAGGTCCCTGTCGGCGCTGGTGTGCACAAAGATCCGCCCCTTGTACAACAGGGGCGAGAAGGGCAGGAAGGTGACGGGATGTTTCCGCAGCTTTTGCCTCAGCAATGCCGTGGGCGGAACAAGGTTCGTGTGTGCATCACCCAGTGAGGCCACGACAGGCGCCCACAGTCTCCACAGATCAAGGGGATCTTCATCCCCCCTGAGCCCTTCTCCGGCGCGGGACAGAAATTCCCGGAAGGCTTTCTGCGAAGAGATGGTGAAGGGTGATGGATGCACCGTCTCAATGGTCTTTTGAAGAAACCGCAGATCTTCGAGGAGGATCAACGGGACCTCGCGGGGTCTCTTTTCCGGCGGCGGTGGATCGTGTCGGGGCGGACGATCGCAGCCGACAAAGAGCATGAGGAGGAGCAGAGAAAGAATCTTCAGCATGAAACAGTGTCGGAACCCTCAGGTCGGTAATGACCCCTGTCATACCACACAATCCTCTGGCCGTTCGCAGAAAACCGGGCTCTCATCCCTCAGAATTTCAGTAGCCTCCCCGGCCAAAAGAGCCTATGCTCGCACCCATGCTCAGGGTGCTCCACTCCAACAGCCCGACGCGCCTTGCGGACCGTCTCGCCGTGTCCCTCGGCGAAGCAGCCCCCGATCTTTTTGGTCCCGGTCATATCGTCGTCCCCAACCAGGCTACGGGCACCTGGCTCAAGATGGAGCTGGCCCGAAAGTGTGGAGATCTGCCCTCCATGGCGTTCAGCACCTTCGAGGAGGCGCTGCAGGAGCTTATCACACCTGGATCCGCCCGCATCCTCACTCGGGCCCATCTGGAGCTCCTTCTCAACGCCAACCTTCCCCTGCTCCTTGAGCGGGCGCCCCAGATCTTCGAGCCTGTCGTTCGTTGGATTTTCGGTCCCTCGGGGGAACGGCTCCGCAGCCCCCAGGGTGACGCCCGCATGGCACAACTGGCCTTAGAACTGAGTAATATCTTTTGGGAATACATAACCGACAGGTGGGACCTCATGCTCTCCTGGAGGCAAGGACGCGGTATCCTTCGGGAGTCGGATCCCTTCCTCACCCAGACAGAGCGGTGGCAGCGCGAGCTGTTTCACCAACTCTTCGGGGATGGCGGACTGCGCAGCTCCCTGCGCGGACCGAAGTGGATCCTTCCGCCCGAGTTTTCCGAGCTCCCCGACGATCAGCGTGTTCCGGTCAGGACCGTCCACTTCTTCGCCCTTGCCCAGATCCCCCGCTCCTGGCAGGTGATCCTTCACACCCTGGCACAGACCACTGAATGCATCGTCTATTATATAAACCCCTGTGAGGCGTTCTGGGAGGACGCGCCCACCATGGACGAGCCGGGAGAGCTCCCATCGGCCCATCCCCTGCTTTCCTCCCTCGGTCGCGTGGGCGCCGCGGATCTGAGATTCCTCGCCTCTCTCTCGGGATATAATGACGAACCCTGCTTCGAGCAACCCGAAGGAGAGACCCGCCTGTCAACCCTGCAGCGAGCCCTTCTGGCCAATGATCCTGCCGTCCACGGTCATCTCACCGACACCTCCATCAAGATCATCGCCGCGCCAACCATGGAACGCGAGTGTGACATCCTGTGCAACGAGATCTGGCAGATCGTGCG
>QKIM01000454.1 GCA_003249585.1 Deltaproteobacteria bacterium | reverse complement strand
AGGTCAAATACCACCCCTATTACGACGAGCAGGACACCGTCCACGGGGCGCTCCTCACCTTTTACGACAGCACGCCGGGATACCGCCGGGAGCAGGAGCTCCGTGCCCTGGCCGAAAACTCCCCCGACATCGTCGCGCGGTTCAGCCCCCAGGGGAGAGTCCTGTACATGAATCGGGCCTTCGAGCGCTACAGCGACATGCTCGTCAGGGAGTGTTTCGACCGGAAATTGACCGAACTGCCCCTGGGCCCGGAGGTGATCGAGGCCATTGAGACAAACATTACCTGCGTGTGCGAGCATGAGCGGGAGTGCAGCTTCGAGTTTGAGCTGGACACCTCTCGTGGGCACCGGATCTTCGAGACCCGCTTCGTCCCCGAGCACTCCCCCACGGGGAACATCACCTCCATCCTGGCCATCAGCAAGGACATCACCCGGGAGCGCCACGCCCAGCGCATGGAGAAACAGGCGCATCAGCGCATGCTCGACACCCTCGAGAGTATCAGTGACGGATTCTTCGTGCTGGACGAAAGCCAGCGGGTCATCTATTTCAACGAGGCCGCAGGCAGACTCTTCGGTCGAAACCCCGCCGAGGTGCTCGGTCGGACCATGAGCGAGGCCTTGCCCAGGAGCGGTGACACCATCCTCGAGCGCATGGCCGAGACGGCGCTGGCCTCCAGGGAGCGGCAGGTCTTCGAGATCTGGTACGGGGATCAGGACACAGGCACCGGATATGCCGTCCGCATCTATCCCCAGGCCAAGGGGATCTCCCTGTATTTCCAGGATATCACCAGCCAGAAGCGATCCGAAAAGCTCCTCCTGGAGAGTGAAAAGCGCTTCCGCTCTATTGTGGAGACAGCCTGGGAGGGCATCCTCGAGCTCTCTGCAGATGGCCGCATCCTGAGCGCCAACCCGAGCATGGAGCGGATCCTGGGCATCTCCCGGGAGGAACTCACCGGGCAGAATCTCCTGGATCATCTCACCGGCGGCAGCAGGGCCCGGATCGAGCCACTGCTGAGCCACAGCATCACTCCGCCGTCGGTACCGGAGCTGGTGACCTTTCCAAGACCAAACGGGGCGGGGATGCAGTGCCTGATCACCCTGAGTCCCTTCTCGCGGGAGACCACCTCTTCCACGGTCATGCTGGCCATGCTCACGGACGTCACCGGTCTCATGAAGGCAAAAGAGCAGCTGGTTGCGTCCGAAAAGAAGTACCAGGCGCTCTTCAAGCACTCTCCCATCCAGACCTTCATCTGGGAGGCCGCCTCCGAGGGACTCGTCCTCCATGAGTGCAACGACAGCGCCCTGGCACAGGCGGGCGACGCGTCCATCATCGGGCGCCGCGCCGCGGATCTGCTGAAAGCCTCCCCCCGGCTGCTTGAGCTCCTGGACGAGTGCACCCGCAAGGGGCGCCCCGGCCAGGAGGAGGTGCCCTTTCAGCCCTCCTACCTTGAAAGCCCGCTCATCACCATGGTGCACTGCGCCCCCATCGGGCCCGAGCTGGTGCAGCTGCTCGTGATCGACGTGACGGAGCAGCGGCACATGGAACAAAACCTGCGGCAGACTCAAAAGCTCGAGGCCATTGGCACGCTCGCCACAGGGATCGCCCATGATTTCAACAATTCGCTCGCATCCATCATCGGCTTCTCACAGCTGTGTCTCGAAGAGGTCGGAGACCACCATCCATTGTCGGACAACATCACGGAGATCTTCAAGGCGGGCCTGCACAGCAAGGACCTCGTGGACCGGCTGGCGAACTTCACTCGACAGGATCTCACGGAACGCCGTCCCATCCGAATCGAGAAGCTCACCGAGGGAATCCTTGAGATGCTCCGCTCCTCCATCCCGGCCTCCATCACCCTCACGTTCGAGCATGACGGCGGTCCCCTCACCGTGTCGGCCGTCCCCGACCAGATGGAACAGATCCTGGTGACCCTGTGCACCAACGCATGGGAAGCCATTGGCAACGAAGGGGGGGAGATCTCCGTCTCCCTTGCGCCAGCCATTCCACCGGGGATGAACCCTGCCGACCCGAGGAGAACCTTCGCCCAGCTGCGGGTCCACGACAACGGCGCGGGGATCCTGCCGGAGCACGTGGGGAGAGCTGCCGATCCCTACTTCACGACCAAGCCCGACCACTCCGGTGTCGGGCTCTCCGTGGTCAGCTCCATCGTCGCCGCCCACGGCGGCAGCATGCAGATCGAGAGCGAAGTCGGCTACGGGACCCAGGTGATCATCTACCTGCCCCTTGCCAGTCCCAAGGGCATCTCACAGGAGCTCCCCACCCTCCATGCCATCGAGGGCGGAAAGGAACACATCCTTCTTGTGGATGACGAAGCACAGATCATCAGGATGCACACCATCATCCTGACCAGACTCGGATATACGGTCACGGCCTTCACCTCTCCGGTGGACGCGCTCAACGCATTCGTAGAGAATCCGCGCCTGTTCGACCTTATCCTCACGGACATGACCATGCCCAAGATCAATGGCGACGCCCTGGCCCGAACCGTCCGCGAGACGCGTCCCGACATCCCGGTGATCCTCTGTACAGGATACAGTGATCGACTGGGGGGTGCCACGGACCCGGTGCCTGATGTGGACCGGGTGCTGGGGAAGCCCACGGACAAATCCCTGCTCTCCCGCGCTATCCGGGAGCTTCTGGACAGCCGTCACATCGAGGATGAGCCTGCCAACTGAAGAC
>QKIM01000117.1 GCA_003249585.1 Deltaproteobacteria bacterium | reverse complement strand
AGCCCACCGGTATATTTGACCACATTCTTGATTCTCCGGTGCTTCCAGTCCACCTCCAGCACCTCCCAGCCGCGTGCACAGCGGGGGTTGCCGTCGGTGAACTGTTTTCGGAAGATCTTGACCTTCTTTTCTTTTTTTATTTCCACGATGAATGTCTCCATGGACACAGCCGCACGCGCATCCATGAACACAAAAAACATGAGCCCCGTGGAGTCTACCTTCAGGTCAAACGTCTTCAACAGTTTTTCGGCTTCTTCCCTCGAGTTCCTGTAGTACCCGTTCCCGCTGCGCATGTACGCGATGGGGTGCCCCTGAAGTTTCTTTGAGCTCTCGCTGGCGAAGGGGCAGGTCCCGTCGTTGGGGATGTACACGTTCAGATACCTGTTCTTCCCCTTCAGGATATTGCCAAACTGCAGCGTGATGACCTTTTTCCCGCGCTTCTTCCCCATGCCGGCATAGACCCCCCGGGAGGCAAAGGTCTCCCGCACCTCGAGACCACGGCGGGTCGGGGATTTGTGCCGTGCGCCGTATCCGGCCGTAAAGACACAGGAAGAAAGGCAGAACGACAGGCACATCGCCGCGGTGATGCCATACCATCCCGCGGACCACTCGATTTTTGCTGCATCATGAGAGGAATTCATCACCTCGTGCTAGTCGACTTCTCCCGGTAATTCAAGGTCAAAGGCAGTCGACAGCGCTCCATGATGCGCGTCGGCCGTCCCCTTGGGCATCTTCACCCCGGGGTTTCGCCGACGGACCGGAACGGAGACACCAGCATGCTTGAAAGTGGAGCCCCGTTTGTGTACAAATATAACGAACCCTCTCAAGGAGTATCCAAATGATCCGCACCACCATTCTGATCGGTTCACTTCTCGCGTTCCTCATGTCCTGGGGTTGCAAAGCTGGCGGCAAGGCGGGCGCCTCCAGCTCGGACTCCGCCGGTACTGGCCCCCTGACCGAGGCGGGCCCCATGGCCCTCGTCCCAAAGCATCAGGCGGCCCTCATCCCGGGCAATGTCCGCGTCATCGGCTCCCTGAAGAGCTGGGAGTGGTTCTGCAAGACCTTCAAACTGGCCCAGGTCGCCAAGCTCATGAAGGCGAAGAAGGAGGACAGCAAGGGGCCGGTCAACGTCTGGGATCTCGACGAGGTCGCCAGGGCGGGGGTAAACATCGGGGCGCCCGTGAGCTTCTTCGTCGCTGCCTCAAAAGGAGAACTCCTACCGGTCCTGTTCGACCTCAAGGATCCCCGAACCTTCTTGGCCCTGCTCCGAAAGCACAAGGACCTCACCGTGAAGAAGGTCCTTGGCACAGAAGTCTTCCATTCCGCCACGTCCAGGACCTTCGTGAAGGGCCGGCTGGGCGTGATCGTCTCCGGCAGTAAAGAAGAGAAGCACCTGGATGCGCTCGTGATGGCGATGCTCTCCCTGAAACGCGCCGACTCCCTGGCGGAGGGCAAACAGTACAATACCACCATGAAACATCTCGGGTTCGGGCGGTACTTCACGCTCTATATCGATACCCGGGCGTTCCTCGGTGACGTCCCCGGGCGGCTCGGCCCCATCCCTCGCCCCCTCCTGACGCTCCTCGCGGCATCCCTGAGCCAGGTGCGCGAGTCTGCGGTCGGGCTCTCGCTGGACAAGGGACGTGCGCTGCTGAAAGCGACCCTGGGCCTTCGGCAGAAGACCGGGCTCTGGCGGTTCCTGCGCACCACCGGGCCCGGGGTCGGGTGGAAAAGTGTCAGCAAAAAGCCGCTGCTCGCGCTCAGCGTGGGGCTGGACACGAAATCCATCGTCAATGAGTTCAAGAACATTACCGAACAGGAGCCCGCACTCAAGGGGGCTGGCGACTCGTTCGCGGCCCGCAATCCCCTGGTCGGGAAATCTCCTCTGGAGATCATCGAGATGATCGGGGACCAGGGAGAACTCTATGTGACCGGTCCTTCCAGGCTCCGCAGCACGCTGGACCTTCGGGTATCCCTCTTCCTGCAGCTCAAGGATCCCACTGGCGTCACCCAGCTCGTGGAGAAGCTGGCCCACCTTGGGGGCGACAGGGTCTCCACCGTCACCATCGGCGGCAAACCCTTCCAAAGCATGGCGTTCAACGCCAGCGGAAATCAGCTCCTCATGGGGGTGGTCGACTCGACCCTGGTCATGAGCAACGATAAAACCATCGTCGAGCGGATGGTCTCCCACAAGCGCGAGAGCTGGCTGGACGCCATCACCGACAAAGCGGTGAAGGCAATGGCTCTGGGCCGACACGTCGCGTACCTGGAGATGGACTACACGATCTTTTCCTCCTTCATGGCGCTCGATGCCGCCATGGGGAAATCCCCCAAGGACAGGCAGGTCCAAAAGGCCCTCTCCCGGATGGGGACCATCTACAATGGGCTGAGGGCGACCTCCGGGGGTCTCGAGTGGAACGCGATCTGGGGTGAGAAGAACTTTTCAGAGTGGATACTCAACTTCTACAAGATCGGAGATACGAAGGAGTAGTCCCCCTCGGGGGCAGGACACCGTATTTCGTACGGGCTTGCCGTGGCGTGCACTTTATGGGAGGGCAGGACACGTCCTGCCCGTACGGAATGCAGGAGGGCGCGTCTTGAGGAGGGCAGGACACCGTATTTCGTACGGGCTTGCCGTGGCGAGCCCTTTACGGGAGGGCAGGACACGTCCTGCCCGTACGAAGACCGTGGCGTGCCCTTTACGG
>QKIM01000562.1 GCA_003249585.1 Deltaproteobacteria bacterium | reverse complement strand
GTGAGGGTCTTCAGGGAGGTGAGGGCCTTGAGCCCCGTCAGGGGCGTCTTGTCGAGCGTCAGGTGCGCCAGCTTTTTGAGTGTCGAAAGCCCGGACAGCTCTGCGACCAGGGTGCCGGAGATGTCGAGGACCCTGAGTCGCTGCAGCTTTTCGATGCCCTTGATGCTGGAGAGCCTGGCCCCTGAGAGGTCCAGGTGCTCCAGGGTGGCGGGCAGACCGGGCAGGGAACGGATGCTGGTGTTGCTCTTGAGCGCCAGCGTGGACAGGGGCAGCCGGGTGAGGAGGCCGGGGGGGATCTGGAAGGTGCCGCCGGTGATGCGCAGCGCGGACAGGTTCTTCATGCCCTTGAGGAACGACAGATCTTTCAGGCCCGTTCCTTTTAAGGTCAGGGATGAAAGAGACGCAAGGGCTACGAGCCCGTCTTTGTCGGAGATGCACCCCGTCCCGATGTCGAGGTGTCTCAGGTGACGCTGCCTGGACAGCCAGCGGAGTCCCCGGGTCGGGGCGGCCTGGAGTGTCACGCGCTCCAATTTTCTCAGGGGGGGGAGGATGGTGGAGGGCTCCAGGAGGACGTTCTTCAGCGACAGGGTGCGCAGCGCCGTGCATCCGGCCAGCCCCTCGAGGCGCCACTGCTGAGCCGGGGTGCCCCGTTTCACCGATGCTGCAGGCCTGCCGATGAGGTGCAGCGACCTGAGCCCCCTGATTCTCCTGAGGGGCGTAAGATCCATGGGGGGAGCCTCAAGCTCCAGGCAGGTGACTCCCTTGAGCAGAGCCAGGGAGGAGAGGGCGGCCGCCTGGGCAGGCACCAGCCGGATACAGACTCCCGGAGCCTTGGCGACCAGGGCGATGTCTTTCACGAGCCCGGGGGTCACCTCGTGGAGGACGCAGCGTTTTGCGGTGCAGGTGAAGGCCGGGGATGTGCGCAGCTGGCGCACCGGCAGGGCTGTCAGGGCTTCTCGGCTTGCTTTTGTGGGGCCCATGAGCAGAGAGGGGCCGCTCAGGCTGTTGTCTTTCATCACGGTGTGGCCCGTGAGCGCGCGCCGCAGCGCTCCTGGGTGGAAACTCCTTGAGGTACAGGACTTTTGGTCTTTTGCGGGGACCCCGGAGCAGCCGTACCATCCACGCGAGAGGGGCGAACCATCGACCCAGGAGGCAGTGTAGGCCATCCAGGCGAGGCTCCGGCCTCGGGGCGTGATGGCAAAGAGCAGCTCTCCTCTGGTGTTTCCCCGCGAGTCTGTCAGCAGATATCCCCTGGGCCCCGGGAAGACCTCCATGGGGCCCGGGCCGGCTGGCGCGACGGATTTCTCGGTGCGGGCCCGTGGGGTGCACGTACTGGCCCAGGAGCCGAAGGCGACGGTGCATCGCCGGCCACTTTCGAGTGACGTGATGTGGTTGCCGTCGGTGGTGAAGCTCTTCGTCAGTGTGCGTTCGCTGTAGGCGATGGAGCCCCTTTTGAGGTCGAGCACCTCGATGAAGCCCCCAAGGGCGGTGACCAGATAGCCGGAGTCCCTGGAGAATCCCAGTGCGGGGTAATGGAGGGAGAGGTTCTGGGAGAGGTCGCTCAGGCGAAGCAGTGAAGGGCTTGTTGATGGAGCGCCGGACGCGAGGAGCATCCATCCCTCATCGGGAGAGAAGTCGACCATCCGTTGCCCAACGAGGTTCCTGAAATAGCTCTTGGGGGTGTAGGAAAAAAGGCCCACGGCCTTGCCCGTCGCGGTGTCCACGATGGTGAACCTGGTCGCCCCCAGGGCCACGGCCCACCGTCCCTTGGGTGACAGGCGCGTGAGCTGGCACTGGGCGACTTTGGCGCTCCTGACGGGCTCGCCGGTGTGCCCGCTGTGGCAGGCCATGACGGATGGTCCGGCGCACGTGGCGATGAGGTCCCCGGCGTCAGTCCAGGAGGCTCCGTTGAGGGTGCTGTTCTTGGTGCCGCTCAGTTTCTTGAAGCCCTGGCCCGGGCGAAAGAATGTGAGCCCGAAGCCTCTGCCGCGGTGCAAAAGGAAGGCGCCGGTGTTCGGGATGCTTCGTACGGCGGACATGCCCCCCACTACTCGGAACGCGCCGGAAGGATTGGGTGTCTCGGCCTTCTTCAGTTTCTTGCCCGTGCGGTGCAGCAGGGACAATGTGGTGTTTGAGAACATGAGGACGCGTCGCCTCGTCCTGTCGAAAGCCTGTCGGGGGATGGCCATGGGCAGGTCGTCGTCCTGCTTCAAGGGGAGGGGGAGCAGTCCGTCACGATCTGGACTGAAGAGGACCGCCGAGAGTTCCGCGTCACCGCGCTCGCCATAGAGCAGGAACTCCTCGCAGGACCGTGACGGAGAGAGCTCAGCTACGCTCATGAAATGCCTGATCGAGAACTCGCGTGTCTTTCCCGTGCGGATGTTGGTGGCACGGATGCGCATGGGGTATCCCTTGTCTTCTTCGTGTTCGTCGCTGTCCTCCCTGGCGTAGCGTTCCTCCTTCCCATCATAGCGGCTGTCGTGGTACCCGTCCTCGTCATCGTTGTCCTTCTCCCGCCCCGTGCCCTCTTCTTCGTCGGGGACATCCTTTTCCAGAGCGTCGAGATCCTCTGCGATCTGCACGATCTCGTCGGAGTCGGGGCAGAACCGCCCCCTCATGGAGGTTGTGAGATGGTCTCCTGAGACGCGCTGGACCCGACGCCCTGTGCGGACATCGTAGGAGACGAACCCTCCGAAGAAGACCAGTGCGACGGTCGCAGCCGTCCGGTCGAAGAGGATCTGCGCCGGGGGCTCGGGAACAAACAGGGGGATGGTTTGAATCATCCTCCCTCGGTCAAGGATCTGAAGGACGTGCCCGAGCCCCTCTTTTTTCCCGTCGGTGATCAGGGCCAGGCGATCCGTCCGCGGGGAGTAGGCGAAGAGGTCCACATGCGCTGCCAGGTCACGGCTGCGAAGGCGCTTCCCGGTGCGATCGTAGACACTGATCCGGTCCTCGAATCGCACCCAGAAGCTCTTCGCGTCCCGGGCGAACTGTGCGATCTGTGTCTCGATGAAGTGGGCACGCGGGCGGCCCGTGGCCATATCCCAGAGAATGGTGAGCCCCTCGTTGTCTACGGAGAGCGCCAGGCCACCGTCGGTGGAGAGTTCCCCCTTCTCGATCTCGGCGAGATGGCCGAGGACCGGAGAGAAGGCCGCTTCACCGGGGAGGAGGGCGGATGCCCTCGTCGGGGCCACATGTGAGGGACGGCCCGCGGCCCCCTGGTGGATATTGCTGGCAGTCTTTGGGGGGGTGCTCTTCCGTGGGGGGCCATCCCGGAGAGGTTTTCCGGGCGAACATGCGCCTGTGAAGTGGACCCAAAAAAGGGAAGGAAGCAGGACTGTCGACCATCGCATCGTGCACCTCTCATCCATGTCTGATTCGAAAAGGATACGGGGTTCCCGCCACGAATGCCATCAATTTCTCGAGGAGAGGCGGTCAGGGCACCAGGGGAACCGGCAGCCTGAGGTGTCCCGGCCAGGTGACTGGGACGCTCCCTGCCTTGGTCGCGGGACGAGAGACATAGATGGATCGCCTGTCGGTGTCCACCCTGATGTGAAACTCGCGCAGGAAGCTGCCTCCGATGAGCAGGGAGACCGGCGCGCCGACCTCGGCGCGAAGCTCCTCGAAACGGTCATCGGGGACGACGGCTGTTTTGAGCATCCCCAGTCCGTAAGACAGTTCGGCTCCCTCGAAGGTCATTCCCCAGAGCATGGTCATGGGGACCGTGAGGGTGCCCGTGGCGGTCGTCATCTCGATTGTCCCCAGGTCGGGGCGTTCCGTGGTGCCGATAGTGTTAAGGAGCGCATCGGAGATCGTGACGTAGGAGGCGCCAGTGTCAAGCAGTCCAAGAGCCGTTGTGCCCTCCACGTCCATGGAGATCAGATGTCGCGTCGCCCCGACCGTGATGTCGATCCCCTGCGTGGGCCGATAGTGCCCCCCTCCGGCGAGGCTGAAGGGGACGGTGAGCTCGTCCTCGGCGGGGCCGGTCATGGCTTCCGTGTGTATCACCAGGTAGCGCTCCGGATAATTGAGTTCCCAGTCGAACCCCGACAAAAGGCCTGCACCGAGGAGGCCGCTGATGGTGGCGGTGTCGGGCAGCCAGTCCATGAAGACCACCTCCATGGAGGTGAAGGTGGGGCTGAGTCCACGGACGCCGATGTGCCGCACGCCCACCTCCTCGTCGAAATGACCCACATCGGCGAGGGTGACCGGGCTGCCTGAGTCCACGATGAAGAGCTGCTGTGTGTTGTCGTCGCACAGTGAGATGGGGACCTCAGGGGTCAGCGAGAAGAGGGAGAAGTCGACCGGAGCGCCCCCAGTTCCCTCCCAGGTCGGGGAGAACGGTGCATCCCGCGCACAGGCGAGACCAAGGAGGAAAAGGACCGTCAAGCAGGAGAGGAATGGTCTCATGTCTCCCCAGTGCTTCTCTTCTGGAAAAATGGACGGGAACTTTTCTTTGAATATTATTAATGGGCGCCGTAGAGTGTGAACCTGAACAGAGAGATCGTCATGTCCCCAACTCGCTCTCCATCCCACTGTCTCGCGTGGCTTCTTGTCTGGCTCTGCGGCTGCATGGGATATCATGAAGTGAAATCCGACCCGCCCCCCGGGTTCGGGAAGAACATCCCCCCGGTGCCTGCGGACAGTGACGCGGATGGTGTCCCCGATGACCGGGACAACTGTCCGAACCGGCACAACCCCGATCAAAAGGATGTAGATGGCAACGGCCGCGGCGATGCCTGCGATCCCCGCTGTGGCGACGGGGTCGTCTCGCCCGGAGAGCAGTGCGACCTGGCCCAGCCTCCCACCCTCGGCTGCAGGAACTACGGGTACGATTCGGGCACCCTGCGCTGCGTGAAGTGTCGGTGGGATTTTTCGAACTGCCGCAGAGACCCGAAGCGGATCTACCGCCGCCGCAGAGGCTCCTGTCCCTACATCTATCTCAAGGGAGCCTCGGGGTTTCGCCATGTGGGCGACACCTCGGGGTCTGTCCTCGCGGCAGGGCTCCCCTTTCCCAGGCCCAGGCACTATGCGGAGAATGTCTATCTGCTCGAGGGCTTTGTCCCTCAGAAGGGGTTCTACGAGCTGCACCTCAGGGAGGTGATCTTCGAGAGTGCCTATGTCGACCGGCTGCAGCTCTATGTGGTGGATGCCCCGCGGGGGCACCAGGTGCATACGCGATGGAGTCTCACGTCGCAGCTTGGCTATCGATCTCCGTCTGGATTCCTCTCGGTGGCCGCTCCTCGTCCCCCTCGAGCGGCACGTCTTGAGGACGGGCGTGATGTGCTTGGGGCCGTGAGCCGTGCGGACGGGAACCCCCTCCCGGTGACAAGAGCCACCCTCAGCCGTGTGATCCTGGAGTTCGGCCCTGTGCAGCGGCCTCGCCAGGCCAGGTTGATCCTGACGGCCTGGGGATATTATGCCGACCTGAGGCGGCACCAGAAACCGCCCTACAGCTCAGGAACCACGATCGAGGTGTTCCAAAAAGGCCGCTGGGTTCCCAAGGTGGTGGCGGGAAAGGCTGCGGGGGATCGGAAGACCTGGGCCGTCCCCATCCCCGGGCTCCTGGGTCCGGCGGGTGGCAGGCTGCGGTTGACCATGGCGCACCAACCTTCGGTCATCGATGTGCTGGACGCTGTCGCCCTCGACGACTCAAACCCCGTCCCCCTTACCATCAGGGGGGTCCTCCCCTCCGTCGCCACCCTCTCCTTCGGGGGAGCGGCCCGGGTCCGCCCGTCGTCTCTGCGTTCCCCTGTCCGAGCCGACGATGGGCGGTATCCCGCTCAGCCCGAGGGGTATATGCGGGGGGCCTTCACCCGCTTTGGCGGTGTCCTGCCCCTGCTTGCCCGCCGGGACGATCGGTTCGTGGTCATGGCGCACGGGGATCGGCTGGCCCTGAAGTTTCCCTCTCCTACCCAAAAGCCGGGGACGGTGCGGCGCGTGTTTCTCGGGGCCCATCTCTATTACTCACTGAAATACCACCCCTTCGGTCTTTTGACGAACACCGTCGAGCCGCTGCCCTACTTCGGGATGACACGCTATCCCTATCCGATCGCGCTGTCTCCCTACCACCGAAGCAGAAGATATCTGGACTATCGCGCCAGGTGGAACACGAGGATCCACCGATGACCGGAAGTTGACACTGCGCGGTGTGTCGTGCCCCGGAGTCCGGCAAGAGGCTTTTCTCGCCGGCGTCCCTGTGGTACAACAGAGGAGCCGGGTGTGCCCCCCGGACATGAGGCCATATGACCCGTATGCCCCGCTCCACTCCGCTTGTGAAGAAGGTCTGGCTCAAGACCCAGACCAAGGTCGTGCTTATCGCCCAGCGCATGAACCAGACCGAGGATCATCGGCTCAACCTGACCCAGGCCCGGGGGGAGATCACGAGCATCACCACCTACCTGAAGCGGCAGGGATCCTGGTATCAGAACGTGCTGTCGGGCGAGATGTCCAAGATTACCAAAGACTTTCTCCATGAGAAGTTTGGGGAGCAGCTCCCCGAGACCTCCACCAACGATACCTGCGATGCCCTCAGTGAGGAGCTGGTGCGACGGCTCTTCGGTGAGACGGAGTATCTGCCCTGCGCCTGTCCGGTGGAGAAAAAAGACTAGAGTTCCGGGGAACTAAATTCAGGGAAGGCGGTACAGGCGGCGGCGTCGCCCCACTTGATATCCTGGTAGGCCGGATCCGGGGGGATGGTGACTTCCTGAAGCATGAAGGTCGACTGGAAGGCTGTGTCCCAGCACTCGGACTGCCGGAAATCTTCAACGCCCTGTGTCGTGAGGTCGTCTCCGGTCACGATGACGTCTGTCCTGCCGTCGCCCTCCGGGGTCCAGCGAGAGCGCAGCTGCCAGTGCTCGATCCCCGGATACTGGGCTGCCTCGGCCGTGCCGGCGTGGATGTCCGCCCAGGTCTCGAAGTCGAAGAATCCGTCGCCCTGCGCCGCTGCGAAGTAGTGGTAGTTGGCCGTGAGCGCCACCGAGGCGGTGTGTTCCTGCCACTGGTCGAAGAAGACGGTGATGTCCTTTTGCCCCGAGGTATAGTCGTACTCTACGGCGATGCTCCCCGCGGAGTCCACGGCGTAATCCATCGCGGCCGCGGCGTCGAAATCGAAGGCCATGCTGCCGGAGTTGACGGTAGGATTCCCGCCGGGATTGACGTGGCCAGTGTATACGGGGACGAAGGCAGCGCTGGTGTCGTTCTTGGGACGCATCTCGAAGGCGTAGTCAAAGCTCTCGTCGGCATTGAGCGTCATTCTGAAGCGGTAGACGACGCTCGACAGCCCGTCGTCGGGCTCCCACGGCCCCCAGGTCGAGGAGGTGTCGTCCCATGTCGTGGCGGGGTATCGGACGATGGTCTCGACCCAGACCAGCCAGGTGAGGACGGCCGAGTTGACGTCCCGGGTCACCTGCACCGTGTTGCGGTAGCTTTCGGCCACATCGCCGAGGGCCTTGAGCGTTGTGTCGTTCTCGGGGACATCCAGGCGGACCATGTATTCCTGAGGGACGGCTTCGAGGAATTTCTGCGAGACAGTGTTCTCCTCCTTGCAGCCTGCGACGAGGGATGTGAGCAGGACCAAAAGCGCGAGGGTGGTGTGTGTTTTCATGATGAGGCTCCTTTCATGGGGGCAGGGTAACGCAAGGTGCGTTCCACTTGGACCATGAACAGTGATATGCTCCTGATCATAGCATTTCTTTTCTGCGGGGGGGAAGCCATGGCGGGCCGGTGAGGAAAAAAAGATACAGATGGCCCCGTCTGGAGTGAAGAATGGTTAACGATATCAGTCGGTAACAGTTGGGGCGCGAGAAAGTTGCGGGAGGGAGGTCTCTTTCGGGAGAATCTAGTTGTTCCGCCAGAAGCCATGGAGCGTGCACCACTCGCGTGCCACATACTCGGTCGCTTCGACCATGAATTCGGCCACGGGCTGATCTCCGGGCTTCAGGTTTTTGCGGTAGACGACGCCATCGGCGACGAACTCGATGAATTCGATGTAGTGATTGTCTGTCATGGGGTGCAGGACGCTGCCCACGGAGACCCTGTACCCGCCCTCGATGGGCTCGATCACGGGGACATGCTTCTCGAGAGCCGCGTCGGTGGTGTTCCCGACGAGTTCAACCATGGGCTGATTGCAGCAGACGAGCTGGCCGCCACCTACATGCATCATTTCAACAATGTTTCCACAGACTTCACAGCGGTACACTTTGGGAGTATTCATGAAAATTCCTTTCTTTTCAGTCGAGTTCATTCTTGCCCTGGGGAGTAATGGCGTATTTGCAGCGCACGGGGCTGTCAACGAGCCCCATGGCTTTGAGTTCCTTGATCTGTGCGGAGACAATCTTCTGATCGATGTTTGTCTGCAGGGCGATCTCCTTGGCACCCATGGGGGTCTCGGCGCCCTGGAACGCCTTGAGAATGGACGTCTGGTCTTTGGTGAACGTTGTTGCCTTGTTGGCCATGGGTTCGCTCCTTTGACGGGGAGTTGCCATCAGTGCAGCAGCTCCTCCCTTTTGAAGGTGACTTTGATATCCGCGATTTTCGCTTCCTTGAGCCGCTTGACGACGACTGCGCCGATCTCCTGCTGCAGCTGGGCGATGACGCAGTTCTCCTCCGTGCACCGGGGCTCTTCGAAGAGGCAGTGCTGCACCTTCAGTTCGGCATCGATCACCTTGACGACGGCGAAAAGCGAGATGCTCTTGGCGCTCTTTGCGAGGATGAAGCCGCCATTGGCGCCTCTCGTAGAATCCACGAAGCCGGCCTTTACCAGCTTTTGCATGACCTTGGCCAGGTGGGACTGGGAAACATCGAGGACCTTGGCGATCTGCGCGACGCTCAGACGTTTGCCCGCTCCAAGGTTATGGATTGCCGCCAAAGCGTGAATCGCCAGGTTGGACGCCTCACTGATGGGGAGAGAGTTGATCATGTGCAGCTCTTTTCTTATAATGGGGTTTTAATTCCTGTCTGTGTTCTGTCAAGGATCAAAATGTACCTGCCCGGTGAATGCGGCCGGTTCATTACCGAGAATTTGGAGGAACTATACCACATTCATGGGGCCGTGGAAGGGGAAGTTTTTCCCCGTGCGTTTTTTCTTTCACGGCCGTGGTGGGGGGGGGAGATCCAACCATGCGTATCCCTATGGGGAAATCTTCTGGAGCATGAAGCGGAAAACAATGTTTTTTCTGCATCTGTTCCGGCTAAAGAGGATGACGGTATCCGAATTTGCTTGACATCGGGGTCAGGCTGGGCATTATGGTAAAAGGAGTCTGAATTAAGTGTCCCGTATCCTTGTCGGATGCCCTACCCAGGAGAACGCAAATGTCTAGAACTGAAGCACTGAACAGCACCCTAGCCCAGATTCAGGCCAGCTCGGCCGACGTGGAAGCCTGTGCCGTCGTCTCGGAAGACGGACTCATCATCGCCAGCTCTCTGCCCGCCAATGTGGAGGAGACGTCCGTGGCCGCCATGAGCGCCGCGATGCTCTCCATGGGTGCGCGGACGGCCGTGGAGCTCAAGCGAGGCAGCCTCGACCTGCTCTTCCTCAAGGGCGACAACGGCTATCTTCTCATCAAGAATGCGGGCCCTCATGCCGTCCTCCTGGCCATGGCCAGGAAGGAGGCGAAGCTGGGGCTCATCTTCCTCGATATCACCCGCGGAGCCCAACGCGTGCAAGAGATCCTGGGCTAGGAGATGACACATGGAGATCATTCACGATAACGTCCACAGCAAGAGCATCATGTTCCATGACCTGGGGTCGGGCCTCATGGTTCAGTCCAATCAGCATGTCATCATCCGCAATGACGAGGCCATCGTCCTGGACCCGGGAGGGCACAAGATCTACACCAAGCTCTTCGCCGGCCTTACGCCTGTATTTCCAATAAGTAAAGTCAAGTATGTCTTTTTCTCCCACCAGGATCCCGACATCATCGCTGCCGCCAACGGCTGGCTCATGGTCACCGATGCCCAGGCCTTCATCTCCAACATCTGGCTGCGGTTCTTGCCCCACTTCGGTATCGACAGCTATGTCGAGAACCGGATCAGCCCCATCCCGGACGACGGGATGAAGCTCCCCCTTGGGGGCGAGGATCTGCTGCTCATTCCTGCGCACTTCCTCCACTCCAGCGGCAACTTCATGGTGTACGATACCTTCAGCAAGATCCTCTACAGCGGTGATCTGGGAGCCTCCATAGGAGCCCCCTATGTGTACGTCGACGACTTCGCGACGCACGTCCAGTACATCGAAGGGTTCCACACCCGGTACCTGCCC
>QKIM01000119.1 GCA_003249585.1 Deltaproteobacteria bacterium | reverse complement strand
GGCAAGCCCACCAACATCAACAACGTGGAGACCTGGGCCAACGTGGCCCCCATCATCAACAAGGGCGTGGAGTGGTTCACCTCCATAGGCACGGGCGACGTCTCCGAGAACCCCTGGGGCGGCTCCAAGGGCACCAAGATCTTCTCCCTCGTGGGCAAGGTCAACAACACGGGCCTCGTCGAGGTGCCCATGGGCATCTCCATCCGCACCATCGTCTTCGACATCGGCGGGGGCATCAAGAACTCAGGCAGGGGACGCACCTTCAAGGCCGTCCAGACCGGCGGTCCCTCGGGGGGCTGTATTCCCGAGCAGTTCCTGGACAACCCCATCGACTTCGACGAGCTCACCCGCCTGGGCTCCATGATGGGCTCCGGCGGCATGATCGTCATGGACGACCGTACCTGCATGGTGGAGGTCGCCCGCTACTTCGTGGAGTTCCTCAAGGAGGAGTCGTGCGGCAAGTGCACACCCTGCCGCGAGGGGCTCAGGGCCATGTCCGAGATCCTCGGGCGGATCGTCCGGGGCGAGGGCCGGCTGGAGGACCTCGACGTCCTGGAGGATCTCGCCTCCACCATGTCCGTGGCCTCCTTTTGCAACCTGGGGCTCACGGCGGCCAACCCCGTCCTCTCCACCCTGCGCTATTTCCGGCAGGAGTACATCGACCACATCGAGCAGGGCGAGTGCGCCGGCCGGCAGTGCCAGGATCTCATCAAGTACACCATCGACGCCGACAACTGCACGGGCTGCACCCTCTGCGCGCGGAAATGTCCCACCCAGGCCATCACCGGCGAGAAGAAAGCCACCCACGTCATCGACCAGGACAAGTGCGTGCGGTGCGGCGTCTGTGACGACGTCTGCAACTTCAACGCTGTGAAGATCTTGAGCGGTCCGGAACGTTAACATCAGGGAGTGACCTATGATACACGTAAGACTCAACGGCAAACTGTTAGAAGCGAAAACGGGCGAGACCATTCTCCAGCTGGCCCAGAGAAACGGATATGAGATCCCGAACCTCTGCTACCACCCGGCCCTCAAGGCCGACGGCGCCTGTCGGCTGTGCCTGGTGGAGGTGAAGAGCACGAACCCCCAGAAGCCCAACTCCCTCACCACGGCCTGCACCCTCACGGTGAAGGACGGGATGGAGATCCTCCTGGACACCCCCGAGGTCTCCAAGCACCGCAACACGGTCCTGGAGATGCTCATGGCCCTCGTCCCCGACTCTCCGGTCCTCACGGAGATGGCCGAGAAGTACGGGCTCAAGGAGGTCCGCCTCGCCCATGGAGACGAGGTCTGTGTGAAGTGCGGACTGTGTGTGCGCATCTGTGACGAGGTCGTGGGCGCCAAGGCGCTGGCCATGGAAGGGCGCGGGACCGAGACCCGCTTCAATCCACCCTTCAACGAACCCCCGGAGCGTTGTGTGGGCTGTACCGCCTGCTCCTTCGTCTGTCCCGTGCAGTGCATCCCCGTGAAACGGACCTCGGACACCGTCACCATCTGGGGCAGGGCCTTCGACTGCCTCAGGTGCGAGCGGTGCGGGCGTCCACTGGACCTGACCGGCGAGCACATGGACCTCATGATGACCCGCAGCCCCTACCTCAAACCCGCCGAGCTCAAGGTCTGTGACGTGTGCTCCCGCAAGGAGGTCATGGGGACCATGCAGCGCGTTGTGGAAGGACAAGTCACGCTGGAAAGGGTTGGTAAATAATGGAAAAAACTTTCGTCGTCATCCCCGAAAAGTGTACCGGTTGCAGGTCCTGCGAGCTCGCCTGCGCCTACTCCCACCCCATGGCGTCGGGGCAGCCCGGGAACCCCAGGATCCACGCCTACAACACCAAGCCGCCCCTGGAGCGGGGGATCCAGGTCGTGTGTCTGCAGTGCGACACGGCAGCCTGTATGGAAGCGTGCCCTGCCTTCGCGCTTCAGCGGAATCTCATGACGGGCGCCATCGAGGTACATCTGGATCGCTGCATCAACTGCCACGCCTGCTTCAACGCCTGCTCCTTCGGGAACATCGTCCTCGACCCCAACAGTCGCGTGGCCAAGTGCGACCTGTGCAAGGGTGACCCGAAATGTGTGCAGTTCTGCCCCACGGGGGCGCTCCTCTACCAGTAGAAGCCGCGGGAGATTTCCCTTCGAAATGACATAATTCCGTGCATGGGGCGTGGTCCTTGCCAAGGAGGCAAGATTGAGTATAGTGTTTCACATACCATGTCGCCCGACCCCATGGAGGGAGGAGCACGAATGAAACGAGCAGCAGGCCTTCTCTTTGCCTTGGTACTCTTCGGGAGCGCCCTCCCCGCCGCAGGCGCACCTCTGCTCCCGGTGAGAAAGAACGGCAAATACGGCTACATCAACCAGCAGGGCAAGGTGGTGATCCCCTTCCAGTTCGACTTCGGCGCCCGCTTCTCCGAAGGGTACGCGGCGGTGATCATCGGTCGCAAATATGGCTTCATCAACACCCGGGGCGCGTTCGTGATCAACCCGCGGTTCGATTACGGCTGGTTTTTCAAGAACGGTCTCGCGAAGATTCTGGTGGATAAGCGGTTCGGGTACGTCAACACCCAGGGCAAGGTGGTGGTACGGGCCCAGTTTGACAGCGCCAGCCACGAGTTCCAGTCGGGTCTGGCCCTGGTGAAGATCGGCGGCCCTTTCGGCAAATGGGGCTTCATCAACACGCGTGGACGGTACATCATCAACCCGCAGTTTCAC
>QKIM01000537.1 GCA_003249585.1 Deltaproteobacteria bacterium | reverse complement strand
AGGGAGAATCTCGTGATGACAGGAATCCAAGGGATGTTCGACATGAGGGGCAAAGTTGCCCTGGTAACGGGAGGCTCTGGAGGCCTCGGGCGAGCGTTTTGTGAGGCACTCGCCGAGGCTGGGGCGGACGTGTCCTTTACGTGGCGTTCCGACCGGGAAGGGGCAGAGGAGACCGAGGCGCTCATCCAGCGGCTCGGGCGACGTGCCGTGGCCATCCAAGGGGATATCGGTGAGGTGGAAGATGCCCAGCGGATGGTCTCCCATACGGTGGCCGAACTCGGCCGGCTGGACGTTTTGGTGAACAACGCGGGCATCAACGTCAAGCCGGCGCGTATCGCGGAGATGCCTGTAGACGATTGGGACCGGGTGTTGGGAACAAACCTGAGAGGCGTGTTCCTGTGTAGCCGGGCAGCACTCGCCGTAATGGAGAAGCAGGGTTCCGGCAACATCGTGAACATCGCCTCCGTGTTGGGGCTGAGGCCCTTTCTGGAAATCAGCGAAGTTATGCCGAATTTCCCCTACGGAGTGGCCAAGGCGGGAGTGATTCGGCTGACGAAGGAAATCGCCGCTCAGTACTCCAAAGACGGGATTCGCTCGAACTGCATCGCACCGGGCTGGCACCGGGGCACGGGGCTTAGCGCAAAGTGGCGGGAAGAGCTGTGGGGCGAAGAAGAGCACCGGAAGTACGAAGAGGGAATCGCGAGAATTACCTCCATGGGGCGACGGGGCGAGCAAAGCGAACTCAAGGGGCTGGTGGTGTTTCTGGCGTCCGAGGCGTCCAGCTACATGACCGGCCAGGTCCTCGTTTCCGACGGGGGGATCTGCTTCTAAGGGAGGGCAGAGGCGAGTGGAAGCCCGTACGTTCGATGTCATCGTGGTGGGCGCCGGCCCCGGTGGGGCCGCGGCGGCGAAACGCTGCGCCGAACTCGGGTTGTCGACCCTGCTGATTGAAAAGAAGAGGTTGCCACGGGAGAAGGTCTGCTCAGGGCTTCTCCTGGGGCGGCAGGCGCAGGAGTTGGTGGAAGAGCATTTCGGGCCCTTGCCCCAGGAAATCGTGGTGGGTCGGCTGAAAGGGCTAGTGTTGCACGGTGAGGGAGACGGCCACCGAAAGGTGTGCGTAGACACCCCGATCACCTGGAGGAAGGATCTGGACTACTGGATGGTCGGTAGAGCCTGCGAAAAGGGCGCCGAGCTGCGGGATGTATGCGCAGCCAGAGGAGTCGAATCGGACCGTACGGGCTCGCGCGTCAGGGTGTGTCGAGCTGGAAGAGTAGAGGAGCTGAGCGCCCGCTTCGTGATCGGGGCAGACGGCCCACACTCGGTGGTCAGACGGTGTACCTACCCGGAGCTCAGTGTGGCTTACAGCACCTCCACCAGGGAGTGCTACGAAGGAAAGACGGAGCTGGAGGAAGGGTACTCACACGTCTTCTTTCCCCGGGGCCGATATCGCCCCAACTTCTGGGTCAACCCCAAGGGAGGGTGTTTCACCGTGGAAGGGGCGTTGAGAGAGCTGAGAGCCTCCGTAGCGGATCTCCTGCGAGCTTGGGGCAGGGAAGACTCTACACCCTTATGGAAAGACGGTTGCGTTAGCCGCCCAATACCGCTCTTCGAGCACCTCGTTTCGGGCAGGCTCTCTGCGGCCAAGGGCAACACTTTGCTCGTGGGGGATGCCGCATCCTTGAAGATCCCGGTGAGTGGAGAAGGTATCGGAACCGCCGTCAAGAGCGGATTGCTCGCAGCGGATGCCATCTCAAAGGCTGATCAAACGAACCAACGAGTGGAAACGACGTATCGCCTGGCGCTAGGTGAACTCATTGAAAAGATCGGAAAGTGGCACGCACGGCTAGTGGATCTAGAAAGGAATCGTGGAACGGCTTTTCTCGATGCTGTATCGACAGAATTTGATGCAACATTGCAACATGATAGCTTCTGAGATCTCATCCTGTTGATTGTAGCTGGGGTCTGGTGCACCAAACAATACGCGGACGCGCGTAGGTGTGTGGGAGTGATTCCAATGAATGGTTAAGCTGAAAGATGGATGACGGACGTGACGTAACGAAGGCACCTTTTGCTGCTGCGAGTATCCACGGATAGGCATGCTGTAGCCGCGCGAACAAACAAGTTAAGGAGATTAGAAATGTATATTCGATCAACGGGTCTAGGTCGCACACTGCTTACTTGCCATGTCGCCAAAATCGAGGTCACGAATATCGTTCCGTCCACACTTGGGACGCCGGAAAAAGGGAAGAAGGAGCCGAAGCGGATGCTCATGACCATCCAGACGACCGATCCCGTCGCATGGACGGTGCGGGGATTCGTGGAGCCCTCGGACCTGAGACAGATCATCCTGGCCGCGCTCCGGCCGGCCGTCATCTTCACGGCCTTGCGCTTTCTCCTGTTCGGGGGCGGCCCCAAGGCGGCCAAGGACAAGGCGGTGGAAAGCCCGTCGGTTGTCTCGCACCAAGGATCGGCGGCCGGTTAGCGTGGCGGGGAAGCGCCGCCGGTAAAGCGAAGGGGTTGTCCGGTGTTTCAGGCAGCGGGAGCTTCTAGGGAATCCCCGACAGGAGATGGTGCGGAGATGGATAGGAAGATTGAGTTTGTGGACCAGACGATTCGGGATGCCCAGCAGAGCCTGTGGGGCTTCCTGATGAGCACCGAAATGATTGCGCCTATCGCTTCTACCATGGACGAGGTGGGGTACAAGGAGGTCGGTACGGTCGGCGGC
>QKIM01000088.1 GCA_003249585.1 Deltaproteobacteria bacterium | reverse complement strand
GGCTCCTCGGTGGTGCTGCGCTTCGGGGTCCGGGTGGCGGGCGCCTACGTGTACCACACCTACGACATCGCGGCCACGGGCCTGGGCTCGCCCAACGCCTCCCTCAACGGCGCCGACGGCTACTTCCTGGTGGGGGCCTACGACGGCGACGGGGGCGTCTACCTGTGGATCGACAGCGAGCGGGCCGGCACCGCGGGCTCGGCCACAGGGGGCGTCGAAGACTCCGGGCAGCCCACCCTCCTGGGCGCCGATCCCCAGCCCGGCGCAGACCTCGACGCCCGCTTCTATTTCGACGGTCTCATTCAGTCAGCTTCCGTCCAGGCCTGGGGCGACCACCCCTACACCGGCTCCAACGTCAACGACTGATCCCGCGTCCACAACCCCGGGGGCCTGGTGACGACGGCCCGGGGGGTCTGGCCCCTGCCCGCGCGCATGACCACTCCCTCCAACGGAAATCGGTTGAATTCGCCCTTGGTTCAACTATAGTTTTCATGTTTCGACAGTTTGAAGCTCACGGGAGTTCAGCGTACCGGCTCACCGCCATGCCCGACGCAGCGCGTGCAGGGTCCCAGGAGAGGCCAATGTCCAAAAAAGAGTGCGTCCACTGCAAGAAAGTCAAAACCCACAAGACGTTCGAGAACGAGCCGACCTGCAATCAGTGTCGGCTCAGGATCCTCGTGGAGCGTGAGAAGGTCTATGACTGTCCCCACGACGGCACACCCATGGTCAAGGAGATCCTCAACGACGAGATCATCATCGACCGCTGCCCCACGTGCAAGGGGATCTGGCTCGACTATGGCGAGCTGGAGGCCATCAAGGCCGAGGCCGGGGAACACCATGAGGACAACACCATGGCCCACAACCTCTTCATCGGCATGATCTACCGGTAGCTGCCGGCCCGACGCCCCAAGGACAGATCTGCAATGGATCGCCGGGACCGGCGTCACCGGATGATACTCCTTCATGGAGACCACATGCGCAGCGGGAAGAACCAGGGCTTGAAACCGCGGATGGTTGGTGATACACCTCTGTATCGAGGAGATTTGCCATGCGATTTCGGGTGCCGGTTTTTATCGTCTGCTGTGTCATTCTACCACTCGGCTGCGAGGAGAACATCTCCAGCGAGGCCTGCGGTGACGGCGTCGTCGATATGGGCGAGGAGTGCGACACCAACCCGCCCGAGGGGGTCTCCTGCAGCACGCAGGGGTACTACTCGGGGACCGTGGTGTGCACCGACCATTGCACCCTCGACTACTCGGGCTGCACGGACAACTGCGGCGACGGGACCTTCCAGGAGGAGTTCGAGGACTGCGAGGGTGATCACTTCGGCACCGAGACCTGCCTGACCCTGGGCTACCCCTCGGGGGTCCTGGGCTGCACCTCAAGCTGCACCTACGACCTCTCGGGATGCACCGGCGCCCAATGCGGCAACGGGATCAAGGATCCCGACGAGTCCTGTGACGGGACGGACATCGGCGAGGTGACCTGCGAGGATCTGGGCTACCATGGCGGCCAGATCCTGAACTGCAACGGCGACTGTACCTACAATCTCTCCGAGTGCGAGCTCTTCGGGAAGTGCGGCGACACCCGGCTGGACCCCCTGTACGAGGAGTGTGACGGCGTCGATCTGGACGACCAGACCTGTGCTACCCTGGGCTACTATGGGGACGGGCAGCTGGGGTGTGGCGGCGACTGCACCTTCAACACCTCGGCCTGCGAGGCCTACGGGTGGTGCGGCGACGGCGTCCTGGACGAGACAGAGGGCGAGATCTGCGACACCACCCTCGGCGGGGTCACCTGCGAGACCCTGGGCTTCACCTATGGCGGTGACCTCGGCTGCGGTGCCGACTGCGACTACGACACCTCCCAGTGCAACGGCTTCTGCGGCGACGGCGTGATGCAGGGGACCTACGGGGAGACCTGCGACGGGACCGACTTCGGCGGGACGACCTGCGTCTCCCTGGGATACGTCCACGGCGGCGCGCTCATCTGCCAGCCCTCCTGCCTTTACGACGATGAACGGTGCAACGTCTTCTCCAGCATCTCCGCCGGTTCCAATTATACCTGTGCGATCCTGCAGACCGGGGACGCCTGGTGCTGGGGACTCGACGACTACGGGCAGGGAGGGTCGGGGACCGCGGGCTCTCAAAAAACCATTCCCGTGATGGTGGCGGGTTTACACGCCTTCACCAGAGTCGTGACCTCCGGGGGTGGAAAGAACACCTTCGGTATTACGGCGAGCGGCGAAGCCTGGTGCTGGGGAAGGAATGACTACGGCGCCTTGGGAAACGGAACCACGAACCCAAGCCTGGTTCCCACCACCGTCACGGGGGGCATCTCTTTTGCACAAATTTCGGCAGGATCGTACCACACCTGCGGAGTCAGCACCTCTGGACAGATCTATTGCTGGGGCAGTAACATGTACGGCAAGCTCGGCACCGGGAACACCACCAGCCAGACCGTGCCGACCCCCATCGTCGGCTCCGAGACCTTCGCCTCCCTCTCCGCCGGGTCGAATCATACCTGCGCCGTCACCACGTCGGGGGCGGCCATGTGCTGGGGATACAACGGCTCCGGAGAGCTGGGCGACGGCACGGAGACTATGTCGACCTCTCCCGTGTCCGTCAACTCCAGCGTCGTGTTCGAGCAGGTCGAGACCGGGACCGGTTTCAGTTGCGGCAAGGCTGTCGGTGGTGCACTCTACTGCTGGGGAAACAACGACAACGG
>QKIM01000130.1 GCA_003249585.1 Deltaproteobacteria bacterium | reverse complement strand
CTCTCGCGACACCACTCCTCCCCGAGACGGGGTCTGCGTCGCGACGACGAGGACCTTGCATGGGTCGGTTCCTTAGGGCAGCCTTGCATCCAGTGCTTGGCTGGGGTCAGGTCCGCAGCGTGCTGAAGGCAGCACCGGAAACGCGCGACTCCCCCGCCGATCTGGCGGGGGAGTCGCACATCAACCGCTGTAAGCAAGCTGATTCTTCTAGAGTCGCGGGCCGTTTACCGTCCTGCCCAGGACCTCCTAGGGCAACCCTCGCTGCAGTGGGCCACGCGCGGAACCATGTAACGTTTCATCGCGGTCACCTCCTTTCGCTTGGATTCGTCAAAGGCTGACCATGAGAGTAAGCAGCACGGGTAATCCTGTCAAGCACCCCCCCCTTCTCGCCCTCACCACCGACTTCGGCCTCAACGACATCTACGTGGGCGTCATGAAAGGAGTGATCCTGAGCATTTGCCCCGGCGCCCGCATCTTGGATCTGACCCACGGCATCCCACCCCAAGACGTACTCGCGGGATGCTTGGCACTGGAAGCTGCTCGGCGCTACCTCCCTACGGGGACGGTCCACGTGGCCGTCGTGGACCCCGGCGTCGGAACAGATCGTCGAGCCGTAGCAGTACGGACGGATCGCGACGCGTTCGTTGGCCCGGACAACGGGCTCTTCTCGTTCCTGGCCCCCGCCGAGATCCGCGAGGTGCGCTACCTGGATAATCCGCAGCTTACGCTCACCCCCCGGAGCGCCACATTCCACGGCCGAGACGTGTTCGCGCCGGTCGCCGCCCACCTGGCAGAAGGTACGGATTGGTCCGAGCTGGGAACCCTGGCCACGGAAATCTCCCGTTTGCCCCTGCCGAAACCGGAAGTCAGCCCCGATGGATTCACCGGGCAAGTCCTCACCTTCGATCGGTTCGGGAACGCCGTCACGAGCTTCCGCGCAGACCACCTCTCTCCGGAGCGGAATCGAGTACGGGTAGCGGGTCAAGAGATCCAGGTGAAGACAACCTACGGTGACGTGGGACCGGGGCAACCGGTCGCCTTGGTGGGTTCATCGGGCCGGCTGGAGATCGCCGTCCGCGACGGCGACGCGCGCCGCGTTCTGGGGCTCGACCGGGGCTCTCGAGTGGTCCTGGAAACTTGAAGACGGGCGGGTCGCACGGTATAAAGATTGTTCGCCGTGGGGCCCGATCGGCCCTGGCGAGAGTGAACCATTTTGTGGAGGAGAGGGCCATGGGCGAAGGGAAGTGTGCGTTCGAGAGGGTTCCCGGGGACGAGATGATGGCGCGTGTGGTGAGAGCCCAGCAAGTGCCGCTCCAGGCGGAGTTGCTGCGGGCGGGGGCACTGTGGGAGGAGAGCCTCTCCATCCTCCGAGAAATGGTGAACCACCGACGCCCGTTCCCCGACGCCACGGCCGCGCTGGAGTGGTATCGGCGTTCCTACCACCCCGCGCTCTAATCACAGACCTTTCACTGGAGGTTCCCTTGATGTTCTCTGATACGACCGCCGCAAGAACGGCTGGACTCAGCGCTGAAACCGTTGCCCTGGTGAAGACCCGTTTCGTCCGGGTCGTCTACCAGTGGATGGCCGGCGGCTTGGCGCTCACGGCGGCGACCGCCCTGCTCGTGGTGCGCAGCCCGGCCCTCATGGGAGCGCTCGTGCTCAACCGCGGGGCGCTCCTCGTCCTCATCCTCGCCGAACTCGGCTTGGTGGTCTGGCTCTCGGGTTGGATCCACAAGATGAGCGTGCGAACCGCCAGCTGGGCGTTTCTCGCCTACTCGGTGCTCAACGGTTTGGTACTCTCTACCATCTTTCTGGTCTACACGGGCTCGAGTATCGCCCTCACCTTCGTGGTGTGCGCCGTGACCTTCGGGTCGGCGGCCCTCTACGGTACGGTGACGGGGCGGGATCTCTCGGGCGCGGGCTCGTTCGCGTTCATGGGCTTGATCGGGATCATCGTCGCCTCGCTCCTCAACTGGTTTTTCCGCAGCCCGGCGCTGAATTGGGCCATCACTTACGCCGGTGTGCTGGTGTTCGTCATCCTGGCGGCGTATGACGCCCAGAAAGTGCAGCGCCTGGGTTTCAGCGCGGCGTCCCAGGGCGAGGCCGCCCTGTCTCGTTATGCCATCCTGGGGGCCTTGGCCCTCTACCTGGACTTCATCAACTTATTTTTGTTCCTGCTGCGCATCTTCGGGCGAGGCCGCGACTGACACTGCTGCACAAGGCAGGGAGGCCGTCGGTTTTAGCAAGAGTAAAATTCTTTACTCTTGCTAGAGGGTGTGCCCGATGCTAAGAGACGCAAACCCCTTCGGCGGGATAGGGCAATCTGCTCCGCGCTCGCCACGCCAAGGGGAATACTCGCCCATTCTCTGATCCTGGAAGGAGGAATTTCATGGCCGGCCGTAGAAAGATCGCCGTGGAGGGAAACGAGGCAGTAGCCTCGGTGGCCCACCGCCTGAGCGAGGTGATCGCGATCTACCCCATCACGCCCTCATCCCCCATGGGCGAGTACGCGGACGAGTGGTCCGCGGCGGGCAGGAAGAACATCTGGGGCACGATCCCGTTGGTGAGCGAATTGCAATCCGAGGGCGGGGCCGCTGGGGCGGTGCACGGCTCGCTCCAGGCGGGGGCGCTGACCACGACGTTTACGGCGTCCCAGGGCCTGCTCCTGATGATCCCCAACATGTACAAAATCGCAGGGGAGCTCACCTCCTACACCATGCACGTCTCG
>QKIM01000486.1 GCA_003249585.1 Deltaproteobacteria bacterium | reverse complement strand
CGGCACCCTGGCATGCGCGACCAACTGCCACTACGACACCTCGAGCTGCGAGTACGGCGGTACCTGTGGCCACGGCACCCTGGTGACGGGAGGGCAGTGTGACGGCGCGGGTCTCGGCGGGACCTCCTGCGGATCCCTGGGCCTGGGCGGTGGGGACCTCGCCTGTGACAGCTACTGCATGCTCGACGCCTCCCAGTGTGAGCACCCGCCCTTCTGCGGTGACGGCACCCTGGTCCCCCCGGTCGAGGAGTGCGAAGGCACGGACCTGGGCGGGACCACCTGCATCGACCTGGGCTTCGTCTCGGGGACCCTGGCCTGCTCCGCCCAGCTGTGCCGGTTCAACCTCTCCGGCTGCTCCTACTCCCTCTCCTGCGGCGACGGCAACATCGACGCGGACACCGAGGAGTGCGACGGCGAGAACCTCGACGGACAGACCTGCGAGTCTCAGGGCTACCGCGCCGGGGTTCTGTCCTGCACGGACGGCTGCGCCTTCGACCTGAGCGACTGCCAGGCCCAGGGCACCTGCGGCGACGGCGTCCTGGACGAGGCCTACGAGGTGTGTGACGGGCTGGATCTCGGCGGGGAGACCTGCATCACCCTGGGGTACAGCGGCGGCTCCCTGGTCTGCGGCGACGGCTGCCTGACCCTGGACACCTCGGCGTGCACCATCCTCGCGACCTGCGGCAACGGGGAGATCGACACCCAGGAGACCTGCGACGGCTCGAACCTCGCCGGCGCGACCTGCGAGTCCCTGGGCTACCTGGGGGGGGAGCTGGCCTGCGCGGCGGGCTGCCACCTCGACACCTCAGGCTGCTGGGGCATGGTGAAGATCGCCAACGGCGCCGATCACACCTGCGCCCTGGACGACCTGGGGCGGATCTGGTGCTGGGGCGGCAATCTGTCCATGCAGCTGGGCGTCCCCGGCTTCACGGAGGCGTATTCCACGCTGCCCCAGCTGGTGGATCACACCGTCCTCACGGCGGGAGAGCACTTTGTCGACGTCTCCTCAGGGACAGCGCACAGCTGCGCCGTCACCTCTGCGGGCAGGGTCCTGTGCTGGGGCTCGGGGACGAACTTCGTGCTGGACGGCGCCTCCGAGGAGACCCTCAACGCCCCCACCCCGGTCACCATCCCCGCCATGCACACGCCTGTGGCCGTCACAAGCGGCGCCACCTTCAACTGTGTGCGCACGGCGGCAGGCCTCCTGGTCTGCTGGGGGCTCAACAACGCCGGACAGCTCGGCGTCGACACCACCCCAGAGGATCACAGCGTGCCCTCCTACGCGACGGATCTCGGGGACACGGTCCTCTCCAGCTCTTCCTTCGGCGGGGGGTTCGAACAGGCGTGCGCCGTGACCACCGCAGGCTCGGTCCTGTGCTGGGGCGCCAACGGCATGGGACAGCTGGGCAGGGGCACCACTTCGGACGCAGAGTTGACCCCCGCCCCCATCGACTCCACTGTCCTGCCCCCCGGGACGACCTTCTCCACGCTGGGGCTCGGCGCGGTCACCTCCTGCGCCGTCACAACCACCGGGGACGCATGGTGCTGGGGCGCCAACGGGCAGGGCGAGCTGGGCAACGGATCCACGAGCGTCTCCCCGGTCGTAAGCCCCGTCCTCGTGACGGGAGGCCACACCTTCACGGGCATCGCCGCGGCCCTGGACCTCACCTGCGCCGTGGACGTCACCGGGACCGTCTACTGCTGGGGTGACGGGGAATCGGGATACCTGGGCAACGGCGGCTGGACCGACTCTGCGGTCCCCGTCGCGGCGTCCCCCATGGTGCCCGTGGTCTTCACCGCCGTGACCCTCGCGCCGGAGTACGCCACCCACGTGTGCGCGCTGGACAGCTTCGGTCGCCCCTGGTGCTGGGGCTCCAACATCTCGGGGCAGCTGGGCACGGGGACCACCAACGACTCCCCGAGGCCCGTCCCCCTCACCATGCCCTGATCCCGACAGTCTTTCGAATTTTCAGGGAAAGGGGCTACTCGACGATAACGGGCTTGGTGCAGGTGGAGATCTCCATGAGCAGATACATCATGAGCTTCTCCTGTACCAACAAATCGTACTGGAGGGGATCCCCGGCAAAAGTCTCCGCGTCGGTGTGGTAGACGGTATAGAGCACCTTGCCGCAGTAGTAGTTCCAGCCCACGGTCATTGGGTTGTTGGGGTGCCCGTCGGGCGCGTCGCCCCGCATCCACACCTTGGGCGGATGGTAGGCGACGTTGTTGCGGCAGTCGGGCTCCACCTCCTGACACTCTCCCTGAGGTCCGGCACTGATCTCGTGGATGATGTTCCAGGCCGCGTGGAGGGTGACGGGCTGCCCCCTGTTCACGTCGGAGAGGGCGAGCCAGGAGGCCAGCTCCGTGTCCTCCGACGTGCCCGAGGGGCTGTACTCCGTCCAGTTGTTGCACGAATCGATGGAGTCAGGGGAAGACCCCTCGCCGCAGACATAGGACCCGCTGGTGTGCTCCTCATCCTCCTGGACCCAGAAGGAGAGGAACTCCGGCCAGGCCTGCTCCGCCCAGTCGTAGGAGAAGTCGTCCACATAGAGCTTCCCACCGTTGTTGACCCACTCGCGGAGGTTGTCGCGTTCGTCCGAAGAGTCCAGCGCTGTCACGGAGCCCCCGCAGGTGATGATGATGATGTTGTAACGGGCGAGCTCGGCAGGATCCGCCAGCAGCTCGTCGGCCTCAGACGGCGGTGGCGGGATGCCGAAATCGCTCTCGG
>QKIM01000300.1 GCA_003249585.1 Deltaproteobacteria bacterium | reverse complement strand
TACTCTGATTGGCGTTTGCCCCGTAACCCCCCGTGAGCATGTCCCCGCTGGTGGTCCCCGCAATGAAGACCGAATCAGACGCAATCAGACTTATATCTACCGCGATGGAATTGATTTCATCAGTAGCCACGCTGCCGAAGCGTCTGGTCCACAGAAGGTTTCCGTCCGGATCGTACTTGATGACGAATCCGTCTCCATTGCCGATCGCCGGTTCTCCATTCAGGACTTCGGCATCGCTTCCCCCAACCAGATAAAGGTTCCCTTCCATGTCGAGGACCGTATCAGCTATGGCCTCCACGCTGTCATCGGTCCCCTTGATGATCACGGTCCACAGCTCCGAGCCGTCTGCGCTGATCTTGGTCAGAAAGCCGTTCCAGTCGAATCCTCCTGCCGTTACCAGCGACTCGTCGATAGTGGTCCCGCTGAGGTAATAGTCCCCTTGACCGTTCACGAGGACTTTATTGGGGGTGACGATGTGATGGGCACCCCACATTCGGGAGATGAGGCAGGCGCTCTCGTCGAAAGCGCAGCCTGAATCGCAGGAGAGGTTGCCACGCATATATCCCCGGCTGTAGCAGGTCTCGCCCCCGAGATCGGGACCATCGCACGCCTCGCTGCCGTTGATCTCGTTATCACCGCATATCCCGCCGGCCGAGCAGCTGCCCGTGTCGTATTGGCAGTCTGTGCCACAGGCCAGGGTACCGCCGTAATAGCCGAGGGATTCACAGGTGGCGCCGTTGAGCTCGAGTCCTTCGCACTCTTCGCCGAAGCCGGTCTGGAGGATGCCGTCTCCACAGGAGAGCGTACAACCCACGGGGCTCAGGGTACAGTCGTCGTTGCAGCTGGGGGTCCCGGTGTAGTACCCAAGATCGGCGCAGGTCGCTCGGCCGAGGTCGTCGCCATCACAGGCTTCCCCGATATCCACCACCTGATCGCCGCAGGCGTCCGAACTGGCGTCATCGTCACAGGAAACAAACAGCAGTACAACAAGGAGGTATGGGAGGAATTTCATGTGAGTCCCCTTTCATGTTGTGGGCGGTCCATGCCTCGCAACCGGCCGTGGGCAACCGGGACCGGTATGCGTTCAGAGAGTATAGCATGGATCTGGCGCGAGGGGCCTCGGACATTCTGCACATGTTTTTTCACATTGGCAGCGTGCCAAAGGAAGGCGGACATTTGACACCGAGAGAACGATAGCCGATACTTGCGCCGCTTCGGGGAGTTGCAATGGATGCGCCCCGGGAAAGGAAGGCCATGAAGACGCTCGTTCTCTATTCCAGCAAGCACGGCGCGGCGGAGAAATTCGCCCATCTGGTGGGAGATTTTCTCCCCGACAGTGAGGTACGGGACGTCTCCGACAAGGAGGGCCTCGACTGGGACCGGTACGATGCCCTGATCATGGGGGCCTCCATCTATGCGGGCCGGATCCGCAAGCCGTTCCTGAAGTTCCTGGCGACGCACCGTGAAGTCCTCCTCGCGAAACCCCTGCGGCTCTTCGTGGTGGGGGCCGACGAGGAGAAGCACCGGGAGACGGCTGAGCGGAACATCCCCGCAGCACTCCTTGAACATGCGGGCGGAGTGGTGTACGGGGGCCACATCTTCGACTTCGAGAGGCTGGGGTTCTTCGAACGCTTCATCGTCAGGAAGGTGGCCAAGGTGCAGGGCTCCCGGTTCGCGCTCCGTGAAGAGGCCGCCCGGCAGCTGGCAGCTTCCCTCTCCCCTGGTGCCTGAAGACTGTTCCGAATCGAAGGGTCTGGCCTTCACCTCGCGATGGTGATGGGGTGATGGAGGTGGGTGTTGTTCCCGTTCGCGTGACCCGTGCACTCCACACGGAGCATCGTCGCGCCGGTGGACGCCTCCCCCATGGCTGGCGGCGGCCCCCTCTGTTTTCGGCTGCAGCGCTGTTGGCAACCGTCGGGAATGGATCAACCGCCGCAGGACGCACTTGCGTAGGGCAGGGGGGCGGGATATGATGGCGGCCGCCCGGCCCCGCGGCGTTGTCGCGGACCTCTCATCCCGGGTTCTCACAGGGAGGCATATGCGGTCCATCATTTCCGTCCTGGTTCTCGTCCTATCCATCTCGTGCAGTTCGTCGAAATCCGGCTCATCGACGGAGCCCACGCTGCCGAAGAACACACCGCCCGCACGAACGGAGCCCGTGAAGGCGGTCGCTTCCAATCCCCCCGCGACCCCGGACATCGAGGGATTCCTCAAGGCCTTCGAGACTGCCGTGGCCGGGAAGGATTTCAACGGGCTCTTCAAGCTCGTGGACCCCGCCTACAAAAAAGAGCAGCACAAGCGCATGCTCAAGGGGAACACAGAGCAGTTCCTCGATGAGCTCTTCTGCGGCAACCTCGCCGTGGGCAAGGGATTCAAGTGCGTGAAGGTGGGCACCGTCACCGCCCTCAAACGCCGTCACGTAAAAAAGGTCAAGGATATCTATGAGGTGGAGTATGAGGTGACGGCCGGTGGCACGACCATCATCTGCACCTGGACCCTTAGGGTCCGCCAGGAAGAGGGCAAACAGCTCCTCGGGCTCGTAGGCGCCGTAGGCTGAGCGCTGCGGAACCACCGAACGCTTTTTATGGTGCACCAACACTGCAAGAAGTTCATCATTAGCGGAAAAATATGATAGATTGTATCCGCTGGAATGATGTTCATCCACACTGCTTTCCTTTTGGAGCGAAGAGGGCACAATGAAAAGAACCGGAAGCCTTTTGATTGTTACG